>JBBSEE010000163.1:0-6299 GCA_038239995.1 Chloroflexia bacterium
AGTGACCGTTTCAATCGCTCAGACGCGATGTGTGGTTGTGCAACTCGGGGATATTAGTTCCGGGGAAATTGCCGCTCGGTTTCAATCGCTCAGACGCGATGTGTGGTTGTGCAACCCTCGCTGGACTCTGAACATCGCGCCTGTGCTTGGCAGGCGCGTTTTGCGAGAGGCGGCAACTGATTGCCATTATATCCGCCCTTTTCGGGTTTGTCAATAGCCATTTTGCACCAATTTGAGGCTAAATTGTCTTGCGAGAGGCGGTGCGTGGACTCCCCACACCTCCGCCTCTCGCGCCGCTAACTCCATGTCTATGCTAACATCAATCCCACTAATTGAAGTTTCACTCGTGCTAGGTGCGGGCAACGCGCCGAGGATAATCAGTTCGTGCCGCGCCCGTGAGGTTGCCACATACATCAGGTAATCGCGCTCCAGCCCCTCACTGTGCGCCTTGTCAAGCTCGGCTAGTATCACCACCGCGCATTCCAGCCCCTTGAACCGATGAATGGTGCTGACCCGCAACTGCCCCGCCGCCAACTTCGGCTTCCATGTCATCGTCAAGTTGCCCACCCGCAGCCCCTCCTTGAACACGCTCCGCTCCTCGCTGGCCGTGCTTAGAACCACCAAATCGCTGGGGCTAAGACCCTGTACCGTAACTAGTTCATTCACCGTTTGACGCAGCATCTCCAACTCCCCCCCTACCTTCACCCTCGGTTCGCGTCCCTCCGGGCCAATCGCCTCTAGGGCGTTCTGCCCCCGATAGTATTGCGCCATCAGCCGATGAATGCACTGGGTATTGCGACAGTTAGTATTCAGGGTAAACGGCTGCCCCTGCTCCCGCGCCAGCCGCGTCCGCCCCTCACCATAAATGCGCTGATTATCATCGTAGAAGACGTAGAATATCCCCCGTTCGCCAGTCAGCAGTCCCCGCAGCGTATCGAACCATAGGTCGAGGAAATCTTGACCCTCGTCCACAATAATCGCATCAAAGCGATAGTCGGGCAGCATATCCGCCGCCCGCAGCAGATAATCAGGCATCACCTCATTATAATAATGCTGCCGCTCATCCGCCGCTACCTCCTTCTCCGTAGGCAACTTCAGCCCCGCATGGTGGCAAATCGAACGCACCAAGTTGGTATAGTTCTTCACCTTGATTAGCTCACCAAGCTCCACCCCCGCCGCCTTGAATCGCGCTTCGATGTCATCGGCTAGCGGGCGATTGAAGCAGACCAGCAGCACCCGAAAGCCCTCGTTCGCCAGCCGCCGCGCCTTCTCCATCGCCAGCATCGTCTTACCGCTCCCCGCGCAGCCGCCAATCGTCGCCTCACGCACCCCCCCCAGCAGGCTGAGGATGACGAACTGCTGCTCGGTAAGCTGGCGCATCGTCGCCCCCTCCTGCATAATCGCCGCCGCAAGGCCAATCGGCGGCAAGGCGCGGGTAGGGGCAATGGTCGCCACCAACGCATCAATCGCCTCGCCCGGCAAAGCAAAATCGCGCTCCGCATGAGCCATTGCCCGCCGCACCGCCGCTTCGAGGCCAAACAGGTCATGCGAATCAAGTATCATGGTGCGCTCACCATCTAGCCCAATCCCCTCGCGCCCCACCAGCGTATCGGGGAAAGCCACCGCATGACCGATGTGGCGGCTATAGACTGAGGAGAAGCGGCTAGTGGTCGGCGATTCCGCCAGCTTATCCAGCAACTTGTACTTGTTGCTGGAGGCTTGGGCAAAGGGGTTCTTAATCGGATGCACCTCGCCCCCCCGACTACGGCTGTACCATTCACCCCCCACACACGAAATATCCCCACCCTTGACCTCGACCACCAGCATCCCCAACCGAGGGTGAAGGATAAGAAAGTCAGCCTCACCATCGCTCTGCCGCATACGGTCGCGCAACACCCAGCGCACACTGTGCATCACCACGAACTCAGCGGGCAATTGCTCGCGCAAGGCATCGTATAGCACCCGCTCGGCAAAACTAGCAGTCGCCTCCGCGATATGCTCAGGGTACATCCGCGCCATCCGCCTCACTCCTTCCGTTCTGGGAACTCCGCCCGCGCCTGCCCCATCCCCATAGTGGTTTTGTAGCCCACCCCACAGTAGCGAGCAAACTCGGCAAGGGCTGCCAGTTGCCCGGCACAATCGCCAAGCTCCTGCACAAGGTAGGTGCAAACACCGAGGAAACCCTTCTGGGTATAGTGGGGATAGTGCAAAGTAGCGGTTCGCAGGTCATAATCGGCCACCACCATCCGCCGCTCGATGAACTCGCGTAGAGCCTGCTTATCCACTTGTAGAGGCACAGGCGCAAAGGTATTCCATACCCGCATCAGACTATCCCACACGAACATCGGTTCAGGGAAGAGGGCAAACCGCTTCTCGCCGAGGCTAAAGGCGGTGGGGCTGGCAAAGCGTAGGGTCAGGTAGCGCACCGCTGGGGTGTTAGCCAACCCCTGCCAATCGGCGAACCCCGCCCAGCCCGAGGGGTCGGCAGTGGGGGTAGCAAGCATCCGATTGAGGGCGAACTCCGCCGCCCCCAGCCGCAGGGTAATCGGCCCCGCTTCGAGGAAGTGCTGGCTGAGGCACTGCCAGATAAGCCCCCCATCCAGCAAGGTGAAGCGCAAGCGACAAGGCTGGCCCGGCTTGAGAGCCACACTCTGCCCCTGCACCCGCCCGCCGGTAAGCGGCCCCACTGTGAAGGGGCGGCTGCCCTGCCCCTCATGCAGTTGGGCCGACAACTCCGGGTCGGTCTGGCGCACGAGGTCGAGGAACAGGGCGTGGGCCTGATGCCCCATGGTCGCGTCAATCGTCGCCGTGTTCGCAGCGGTCAGTTCGAGGGTGATCGAGTGGAGCAGATAGTTAGTCATTGCCGTTATTTCCTTCCCAATCGAAGATATGCGCGTGGCGAGTGGTGGCGCGTTGGGCCGCGTATTTCGCGCCAATCACCCCCGCTTCGCAAGCGACGAGCAGAGCCGCGTTGCCCAGCACCAAGATGTACTCTTGCTCGCCCACCTCGTCAAAGTGTACTTTCAAGGTGTTGGTATAGAGGGCCGTAAGATGCTTCAGCTTGTTGAGGGTGGCGGCTTCGGCTCCTACGCTCGGCACGGCATAGAAGGCGGTATAATCTTGGGCCAAAGTAGTGTTAAGCAAGGCGGGGATGCTAGCCCCATCCGCCGATACGATGCTGAAGCCCGCCGCTGCGGTCAGCTTACTGAGGTAACGTTCTTCCCACGCGGTCTTGCTCAAGCCGCCAGCCTTAAGTGTGAAGTAGATAGAAATAGGGCGTGACCGTTGTGCCCGCAAGCGACAATACAGCGTCAGTTTAGGGTCGAGGGTTTGCTTCACCGCTGGGGGCAAAGGGGGTAGGGCATCGGATAGGCGCAGCCATTCGCCCTCATAGTTCTGCACGATGTGCAGAGCCGAATAGCTAGCGTAATCCTCACTGGAGAGGTAGTGCTGGGGGTCATACACGCAGGCTTGCGGCGGTTGAAAGCTGTCGCGGAAGTTGAAGCGGGCAGCGGCAGCGTAATACTCCTCCAGCAATTCTTCACGCTGGGCAACTACTTCCTCACGTTCGCGCCAACGTTTACCATTGTGCAAATAGCTGCTCATCCTTGCTACTTGGTCAGGGGTTACTGATGGCACATCCTCAGTTTGCGCTGCCATCTCCATCAGCATCAAGCTCGCCTCCCCAAACTGAAAGTCATTTTTGGCCGAGGCTTTCACTTCCGCCCGCAAGGCCGCCTCACGCTGGCGTAGGGCAAGGTAGCGTCGAATGTGCCATTTTACTGCCTTGAAGGTTAGGCCGTTGCGGGTATCGTACACCTGCCGAAGTGAATTGTACAGCCGCTGCATCTGCTCCTCGCGCTCACTCGGTAGCGACTGGGCATAGTTGAAAATGGGCAAGAATGACTCGATAATCGCGCCGCTGCGAATGTAATCGTAGATACCATTCTTGACCGGCAATGTGGCTTTGACAATCGTGTTCAACTCTTGGCGGGTAAGCGTGTGGCCGTTTCTCTCGCGCAGAGCCGCGGTCAACTCATCCGGCACCACCGCCCATGCCTCGCTGGGAACATCAGTTTGCTCCTTGCTCAACACCCGTCCAGCGCGACCCAAACGTTGGATGAACTCATCGCTGGTGCGGGCATCAAAGAGCAGGAAGTCAATATTCTGGCGCGGCCAGTTCTCGCGCTCGAAGTTGTAGCCGATGTCCACGGTGGGGGTTGCCATCATCAAGTCGGCTCGCTTGGCTTGTTCGCGACCACCCTGCCGTTCGGCTCCGGTCAATCGCCCCACGCGGTCGCCCAAATCTTTGTACTGTTGAAACATCAAGTTGACGCGCCACAATGCGCTACTGATGAACGCCCCGTGCTGGTCATCAGCCAGCCAGCGTAGCACCGACGGTCGCGCCGCCGCCGCCTTGTCTACCAACCCATCGCTAGTCTCCGCCTCGCTAAATAGATGTAGGCGCAGGGGAGCAAGGGCGGGCTTTAGCTCCAAGTCAGCAGGCTGGTCGTGAGGCGCAACACGGGTGATGCTGAGGCCTAGGTTGTCGAAGTAACGGTCAACATTGCTTACCGGGGTGGCAGTGAGTAGGCAGACCTGTCGCCGCTCGTTGCCGCCGAAGTAGCCCCATTCGCGCAGCAGGGCAATGAAGAAGAGGAAGTTGGCGAGTTGCTTGGCATTATAGTAATGAAGTTCGTCTACGATAATATAGCGAAAATCCTCGACAAAATGGCGGAACAGCACCCGTTGGTCGTGGACATTGCCCAAACCGTAGAGTGCGTAATAGAAGATGTCGGGGTTGATGATAAGCACATAGGGGCTATCGGCTTTGGCCGCCTTTCTTTGCTCCTCTGGCAAGACCGAACGTGGGTTTTCGAGCATCTTGTCGAGGCGTTCACCTGAGCGTTGAAACTTGTCATCGAGGTGGAGGGTGGCTAGTTCGCGGATAGTGGGCGCATCGAGACGTAGCGGCAGGTGGGGCAATTTGTTGTGGGTAATGAAGTCGGCGACATCACCTTCGTGCTGGCGCAGCAGTTCGTTGGTGGGGGCGATGAACAGCACGTTGGCGTTGCGGTGATATTTTTGGTATTCATCTTTAAGGTCAAGCAGGCGCAGCAGCGCGGCTTTGGTCTTGCCGGTGCCGGTGTTGTAGCTGTTCACCACGATGTCGGCTTCCCGAGCTTGGTAGGTAAGCCACTGGTGGTGCAGTGGCTCCCTATCAAGTGCAGTTCGCAAATCATCATAGTCAGCGATGCTGGAGTCAGCTTTAGCCTCAAGGTGTGGGGCAAGCTCAAGGTAGACTTCGCTCATCGCTACGCTCCGTATCTCATCCCTAGTGGCAGCAGCGTGTTGGCATCAAGTTGCCAGAACTGCCCACTCATCGTCACATCGCGCAGCACCGGCGCAGGATGGATGTTGTAGGCGGAGTAGACGAGCAAGGAAGCGGTATCATCAAGGTCGGCAGCGTTCAGCAGGCCGCTAACTTCGCCTTGCCCAAGTTCCACCTGCTGGGCAACGAGCGGTTTCTTAGCCCAATCCACCTTTGCCTTGCTCATGAACTTGCCGAGGCGGATGTAAGGAGGCAGGTTTGGCCCTTGGCCTGCGGCAATCAGGTGGTCACGGTCGAGCAGGTAGAAGCGGGCGTGACTATCCAGCCCCAGCATCCTAATCCGCCCGCTCTGCGGAAAGTTCATCGCCCGCGCCTTCTCACGGGTGGTCGCAATCGCGTTCTGGTCGAAGCGGAAGTAGTAGCTATCCGTCTGACCGTTGAAGGTGGTCAAGGCCATCCGCAGGCTGCTGAAGCTGGCGGGGGTGACGTACAACCCCTGCTCGTTCAGAGGGGCGAAGTCGGCGTGATAGCGGGGGCCGCTCTGCCCCGCCTCCAAGCGGTAGGGGTTGTTGGGGCAGAGGCCCAGCGCGTAGGTAAGCGCGTAGTTGCCAATCAACGGTTCGCTCTCGAACAGTGAGCCAATCTCGCGGCTGGCGAAGAAGGTATGTTCGCAGAGGGTAAGGTCGGCAGGGTAGATGTGCATCGCCACCCTCCTTACTTGTAACTATCGCTCAACGCTCGGAGGGCACTGGCAATCAACTTCGGTTCGTAGTACATTGCCGCCACACCCTCAAGCTCGGTTCGCAACTGGTCTGCCGTCAGCATCACCGGCTTGCGGCTGAACACCCCGCTCATCAACCGCTCTGCCTCGGCTACCACGGCATCGCGCACCATATCTTCGGCGAGGGGGAAGTCTATCTCGTAACGGTCAGCCCGCTTCATCCGGTCTTTAACTGCTTGTGTAAAT
>JBBSEE010000164.1:0-6280 GCA_038239995.1 Chloroflexia bacterium
TCATCCGTGTCCCCGCCCTCAGTGTCGGCCTCTACCTGTTGCCCGCAGGGGGGGTGGATGGGCAGCAGCCGCATAGCGAGGATGAAGTGTACTACGTGGTCAGCGGCAGGGGACGTATCCGCGTGGGGGTGGAGGACAGCGTGGTCGCGGCGGGCAGCGTGGTATACGTCGCCGCCGGGGTCGAACACCGCTTCCACAGCATCAGCGAACCGCTGGTGATAATCGTCTTCTTCGCCCCTGCCGAGTACACGCAGGCCACCCCACCTACCCCTAGCTCCGCCCCATCTCCCTTATTATTACAACCGCAGATATACAAATAAGGCGGCGGGACGCGGCATAAGCTGCGTCCCTACTATTTGCCCAATTGGGCAACCACTACCTATATCACCCGACAAAATCCGACAATCTATGCTCCCACCTACGGTACAATCATGCGCGTGAGGCGAACATCGCCCTAATCCACAATTCAAGTCAAGCATCGTGGCCCACCCGTAGGCCGGAAAGGATAGACACCGCATCATGGCTCTTACTGACACTCAGAAATCACTGGTACAAACTTCATTCCTAAAGGTGGCAGCTATCTCGTAACTAGCTGCCGAACTATTCTATCATCGGCTACTTGAACTCGACCCCCGCCTGCGCCTCCTGTTTCGTGGCGACATCAAGGAGCAGGGCCGCAAGCTGATGGTGATGTTCAACACCGCCGTGGTCGGCCTTGACCGTCTTGATAAGCTCATCCCTGCGTTGCAAAGTCTGGGCGCACGCCATGCCAGCTACGATGTCACCGACGAACACTATAACACCGTCGCCGATGCGTTGCTGTGGACGCTGGCGCAGGGGCTGGGTGATGACTTCAGCCCCGCCGTGCGCGATGCGTGGGTGGCAGTCTACACCGTAATTGCCACCGTAATGCGGGAGGCTGCCCACCACGCGGTCATCACCGCCGAAGCGCAGGATGCCCGCAAAATAGCCGTAGTCTAGGCTTATATCACAAGGATGAAAAGTTACATGGGACTAACGCAGTTCAGCTGGGGTTGGTTCGGCGGGGGTAGAGGTGAGTGGCCGCCCGGCTAAACTTCAGGTTACATCTTGAGGCGAGGGTCGAGGGCATCGCGCAAGGCATCACCGATGAAGTTGATGGACAGCACGGTGAGGAAGATGAACAAACCCGGCCAGATGAGTTGTAGTGGGGCTTGGCGGGCCACTTCTTCCAGCCCCGCTAGCATATTGCCCCAGCTCGATGTCGGTTCGCTGATGCCGAAGCCGAGGAAGCTGACCGCTGACTCCGCGACAATGAAGCCACCCACATTGAGGGTAGCATCCACGATGATGGGGGCGAGGGAGTTAGGCAGCAGGTGACGCACGATGATACGGCTGTTGCTGGCTCCCAGTGCGCGGGTGGCCTCTACAAAGTCGAGGTTACGTAGTGCTAGTATCGAGCCGCGCACCAGCCGACTGGTGGTAGTCCAGCCGAACGCGGTCAGGATTAGCACAATCGTCCAGTAACCCGGTCCGAGGATGACACTGAGGGCCAGCAGCATCGGCAGGAAAGGGAGGGAAAGGACGAGGTCAACAATCCGCATTAGCAGCGAGTCAATCCAACCCCCGAAGAAGCCCGCGATGGAGCCAACCACAATACCAATCATCCCCACCAGCAGGGTGACGAGCAGGCCAATGGAGAGGGAGATTTGTCCCCCCGCCGCTAGGCGGCTGAGGACATCGCGTCCGATGCCGTCGGTGCCTAGTGGATAGAAATCACCATTGTTCGGGTTGCTGTAGCCAGGGTTAGTGTAGTAGGCGGCCCCCGCGTTCGAGCCGGGCACGGCGGGGTCATAGGGCGACCATAGTTGGGCGGTAATCGCAAACAGGGCCATGATGCCCAGCACAATCAGCCCCACCACCGCCAGTTTGTGCTTGCGGAAACGTCGCCAAGTAGCATTCCACTGGCTCTCCTCTTTTCGGGAGCCTACTTGTTCGCGCTCTAGCGTTGCAATAGCCATCACTCAATCCCCCTTTTGTTAACTTAGCCCAAGCTCAATTGCTTGTACTCATTGTAGATACTAGTTTACAGTTGCTAAGGTTCAGCGGTGACGCGCATAGATTAGCTCTTATACAGGCCGAGGCCCTTCATCGTGTCGCGGATGTGTTCGAGGCTGGTGGGGGGGAAGACTGGCTGCCACGCGCCGAATATATCATTGCGGGCCAGATAGAAAAAGCGGTTCCGCGCCTCCCAGCAATCCGTCCCGTCAACCGGGATGAGGATGGTATCGGGATTGCCGAGCGCGAAGGTGCTGTGGATGGTGGTGGGGCTGCTATACTGGAGTTCGAGGGCGATGCAATTGTGGCGCACATGGTTAATCGTATCCGCCGAAGGGCCGCCCTCCGGCTTGGCGTTGATCTTGGGTATCTCTTGGGTGGCCGCGTCCACAAGCTCATTGAAGCCCTTATCCCCCTCGTGCAAGCGGGTAATCGAACCATAGTAATAGAAGCGCAACTCGGTGGGTCGCCCATCAACCCCTTGTTTGAACCAAAACAGGTCGCCCCGCGTGGCGGCAATCAATAGGTAGAAGGCCAACACCAGAAACACGATGAGGATGAGGAACAGTTTCAATAGCTGCGGCTTGGCCGCGGTTTCGTTCATCAAAATAATACGCTCCTTCAACTAAGCCGCGCCCCCGCTAGGGGGTTAAGCTAGCTAAATATCTAACCTATTATACCGCTAGCGCAGGGGTAAGGGTTCAGTCCAAAGTATGATAAACAGGTGGGGTTTAGCGATGACTAAGGGCCAGCCGGGTCGAGGCATAGTCGGGCCACCCGGCTAGGTAGGCGAGGGGCAAGGGGGCACGCTCGGATAAGCTGAGGCGCACCTCGGTCTCGCCCAGCACTGCGTCATCGAACCCGCCCTCGTCGTCGTACATCTCGGTGTCGTTCAGCAGCAGCAGGGCAGAGACTAGCCCAGCGAGCAGACCTACAATAAAGGCAAGGATACGTCCCTTCTCCATTATGCCACTCCTTTACCCTCGGTCGAGGGATTATTTCTGATATTGGGCCAATCGCCCAGCCCCATTATACGCGAAAAAAGTCCCCCATTCAAGCGATGTAATCTCTTTCTCATCTTGGTGTGCTATAATCCCCATATGGTGAAGTTCAACCTGATTAGGCCTGCTGCCTTTAGCGATGAGGAAGACTGATGCGTGTACTAGTAGTGGAAGATGACCAGCGGATTAGCGGGGTGCTACGCCGCTATCTCACCGAGCATAGCTACGCGGTGGACACCGCCTTCGACGGCAGCGAGGGGCTGGAAGCCGCCCGCAGCGTGGAGTACGATGTGATTGTCCTCGATGTGATGTTGCCGCGTATGGATGGCTTCGCCGTCTGCCGCGAACTGCGCCGCCTGCGAGTGAACACCCCAGTGCTGATGCTGACCGCCCGCGACGGGGTGGCCGACCGCGTTGGGGGGCTGGACAGCGGGGCGGACGATTATCTGGTTAAGCCCTTCAACCTGAGCGAACTATCCGCCCGCATTCGGGCACTGGCGCGACGGCAGCGGGGGCGCAATCCGCAGATAGTCATCGCCGACCTCGTCATCAACACCATCACCCACGAGGTCTACCGCGCGGGGGCAATCATTGACCTCGGCGCGAAAGAGTACGCCATTCTTGAGTATCTCGCCCGCCATCGCGGCAAGCTCATCACTCGCGCCCAGCTTGAGGGGCATATCTGGAACGAGGAGTTGCAGCCCAACTCGAACATTGTGGATGTGTACATCTCCCGACTGCGCCGCAAGCTGGACGATGGTCATGAGCTAAAGCTGCTGGAGACCGTGCGCGGGGTGGGCTATCGTCTTCACACCGCGAACGAGGCCACCTGATGCACCCCTTCCGCTCCATCCGCGCCCGTCTCACCGCATGGTACACTCTTGCCCTGCTGGTGCTGCTCACTGTCGCCTTCATGCTCATCTATTTGGTAGCCAGTGCCCAGCTATATAGCAGCTTCGACCGCGACCTGATTGCCCATGTGCAGGCCACCAATGCGGGCCGCGCGGGGCACAGTCCCGATGACTTGTCGGGCAGCACGGGTGGGCATGGTCCGAACGAGCCGCCTCACATAGATAGCACCTACGATACCAGCATCGGTGAAGTGGTGATACAGTATGATGCCAGTGGCAAGCTGCTGAATCAGGTACATGGGCAGCTTACTGCCGAGCAAGCGGCGGCCTTGAGGCAAGGGATAGCGGATGGGCAAGTTCACAGCGTCCGCCTCGACAATGGCAACACCATGCGGGGGGTGCGGGTTGACAATCCGAGCGACCACACCTTCACCGTAGTCGCCCGCCCCACCGCCCCGATTGACCAGCCGCTGGGCAATATGCTGTTCGCCTTCGCCCTCGCCGCTCCGTTCGCTTTGTTGCTGGCCGCGCTGGGCGGTTGGTTCATCACCGCAAGGGCACTGCGCCCCCTTGCGGCGATGAATCGGACGGTGCGCGAGATTAGCAGCCGCGACCTGAGCCGTCGCCTCGCCCTCGGCTCCCCCCGCGATGAACTAACCGGCCTCGCTAGCACGATTGACGCAATGCTAGACCGCATCGAGGCGGGGGTGGAGCAGCAGCGTCGCTTCACCGCCGATGCCTCGCACGAGCTACGCACCCCCCTGACCGTGATTAGCTCCGAGTCCGAATTGGCCCTAGAGCGCAAACGCACCGCCGCCGAGTACCGTGACACCATCCTTGCTATTCAGCGCGAAAGCGGGGAGATGCGCGGCCTCATCGAAGACCTGCTTACCCTTGCCCGCAGCGATGCGGGGCAACTGCCCCCACCCAGTGAGGTGGCGTTGGGCGAAGTGGCGGCCACCGCGATTGCCCGCCTCAGCAGCAAGGCGAACGCCGCAGGCATTACCCTAACCCTTAGCGGCGCGGAGCAGCCCATCATCGTGCGCGGCGATGAGGTGCAGATTAGCCGCATCCTGCTCAATCTGCTGGACAACGCCATCAAGCACAGCCCCGCGCCCAATCAAGTGACGGTCGCCCTCACCAGCCTTGCCGCCCCGTTCGCCGATGAGGTGACTAGCGACGCGGTTAGCGCAACCGGCCCACTGGCCGCCCTCAGCGTCAGCGATTGCGGCCCCGGCATTGACCCCCAGCATTTGCCTCACCTGTTCGACCGCTTCTATCGCGCCGATAGTGCCCGCACCCGCAGCCAGCAGAGTGGCACCGGCCTCGGCCTCGCCATCTGCGCCGCCCTCGCCCGCAACTACGGCGGCTGGATTGGGGTTGCCAGTACGCTTGGTCACGGCAGCCGCTTTACCCTCTACTTGCCTGCTGTGTCGCAGCCAACTTTGTAACTTGTGGTACAATATCCCCTGTTCTACCCCACACTATCAGCGGAGGAGCGAAGATGAAGCTGGGCTTGAGCTTGGGTTACTGGGGTTCGCGCCCTAACGATGTGCTGCCGCTGGTGCAGGAGGCGGAGCGGCTGGGCTACGACTCGATATGGACTGCCGAGGCGTATGGCTCAGACGCGATTACCCCCCTCGCGTGGCTAGGGGCGCAAACTAGCCGCATCAAGCTGGGCAGTGCGGTGATGCAAATGCCCGCCCGCACCCCGGCGATGACCGCGATGACCGCCGCCACCCTCGACCTGCTCAGTGGCGGGCGGGTGCTGCTCGGTCTGGGCGTGTCCGGCCCCCAAGTGGTGGAGGGCTGGCACGGTCAACCCTACGGCAAGCCCCTTGCCCGCACCCGCGAGTACGTGCAAATCCTCCGCACCATCTGGGCACGACAGGGGCCGTTGCGCTATGAGGGCGCAGAGTACCAGATACCGATTGCGGGCGGCACTGGCCTCGGCAAGCCGCTCACCCTCACCATCCACCCGCTGCGGGAACGCATCCCCATCTATCTCGCCGCGCTCGGCCCCAAGAATGTGGAACTGGCGGGCGAAATTGCCGACGGCTGGTTGCCCATCCTCTACTCGCCCACCCGCGAAGCCGACATCCTCGCCCATCTCGATGCTGGGCTGGCAAAGCGGGAGGGTGGGGCGGCGGGGTTCGACATTGCCCCCACCGTCAATGTGGTGTTGGGCGACGATGTGGATGCCTGCCGCACCCGCGTCAAGCCCAACCTCGCCCTCTACATTGGGGGGATGGGGGCGCGGGGCAAGAACTTCTACTTCGACCTCGCCTGTCGCTACGGCTACACCGAGGCGGCGCAACAGATTCAGGAGCGATACCTCGGCGGCCAGCCCCGCGCCGCTGCCGCCGCGGTCCCCGATGCGCTGGTGGACGA
>JBBSEE010000165.1:0-6256 GCA_038239995.1 Chloroflexia bacterium
CGATGATTATCCCCTACACCGACGCAACTGTAGGCGACTCGTTCAAGCTGGACTGGGCCGCCGCCCACAACCAACTGGCCCTCTTGTTCGGGGGCGAGTATGGCTATACGCTCATTCCGGAGGACACCCCGAAACGGTAAAAGATGCAAGCACATGAGTACGAAACGATGTACCGCGCCGAGGACCGGCACTGGTGGTACGTAGGGCTACGCACGGTGATGTTCAGCCTGCTGCGGCTGCCTCGTCACCCCCATGACCCCGTGACCAAGCAATTGCGAATACTGGACGCCGGCTGCGGCACGGGGGGGACGCTAAACCGACTGCGCGATTACCCCGGCGCGGTCGGTTTCGACTACTCGCCGATTGCCCTCTCCTTCTGCCGCCAGCGCGGGCTGGACAATGTGAAGCTGGGGTCAATCGCCACCATCCCCTACCCCGATGCCGCCTTCGACCTTGCGGTGTCGCTGGACGTGTTGTGCGATGCGGGTTTGCCGCCGGAGCATATCGCCCTTGCCGAACTCAACCGCGTGCTGAAGCCGGGCGGGCGGCTATACCTGAACCTGCCCGCCTACAAGTGGCTGCGCGGCGAACACGACCTTGCCGCCGGGGTGGTGCGCCGCTACACCGCCGCCAGCCTGTCCGCGATGCTGGCCCAAGCCGGTTTCCGGGTGCAGCGGATGAGCTATTGGAACACCCTGCTCTTCCCCATCGTGATTGCAGTGCGCCTCGGCAGTCGCTGGGGGATGCCCACCGACCCCAATGCCGCCCGCTCGGACGTAAAAGTCCCCGCCGCCCCGCTCAATCGGCTGCTCACCAACATGGTGCGCCTCGAAGCCGCGTGGCTGCACGACCACGACCTCGCGTTCGGCTCGTCGCTCGCCTGTGTTGCGGTCAAGACTGCCAGCGGATTAGGTTCAGCGGAGCAGCGGATAAAGCGGATGGGTAGGGGCGACTAAAGCATATTACCTCGGTACATCCTATTATCCAAAATCTAAAATCCAAAACCCAAAATCAAGTCACCCGACACATCGAGTAGCCGATGCCGCGCACAGTGAGGATGTAGTCGTGCTGCACGCCGTTCTGCTCTAGCTTCTTCCGCAGGCGACGGATGCAGACATCCACCACATTGGTGCTGCCCACGTACTCGCCACCCCAGACGCTGCGAAACAGGGTATGGCGGCTGAAGGCGTAGCCGGGGCGGGAAGCAAGGAAGGTGAGCAGGGTAAACTCGGTAGGGGTGAGTTCCAGCCGCTGCCCACCGAGGAAGGCGATACGGCTGTCGAGGTCAATGCAAAGGTCGTGGATGGTGATTTGGCCGCGCCGATAGCTGCTGGTCAGCGGGTCGGCGCGACGGAGCAGGGCGGCGATGCGGGCGGTCAGTTCGCGGGGGTCGAGCGGCTTCAACATATAATCGTCCGCCCCCATCTCAAAGCCGTAGATGAGCAGGTCAATGTCGCGGTGGGCATTGAGCAGCAGCACGGGGACGTTACTGAGCAGGCGCAGTTGGGCGCAGAGGGCGAAGCCGTTGGGGTAGGCGAGGGTGACATCGAGGATGACGAGGTCGTAGCTCTCGGTTTCGATGCCGGTAATCGCATCGGTCAGGCTATCTACTTGAGCGACATTGTGCTTGGCTTGGGCAAGGGTGGAGCGCACCAGTTCGCAGGTGGCAAGGTCACTGCTGGCAACTAGGATGCGCTTGCGGGCGTAGGGGGGTGGGGGCGTTACATTCACGGCTACGCACTCTCATCTAGTTGATAAGCCGCCTCCGCGTGGGGGAACAATTGGGGCGGGTGATGGCCTTCGATGACCCCGCTGTCCACCACGCAGCGGCCAATCCCTTCCATCGAGGGGATGTCGTACATCACGTTGAGCAGCACTTCTTCGATAGTGCTACGCAGGCCGCGTGCGCCGGTGCGGTGCTTGATCGCCTTGTCCGCAGTCGCCTCCAGTGCGTCGGGGGTGAACACTAGCTCCACCTTGTCGAGGGCAAAGAACTTCTGGTACTGGCGCACAATCGCGTTCTTCGGCTCGGTGAGGATGCGAATCAGGGTCTCGCGGGTGAGCGGCTCTAGGGCGACGGTAATCGGCAGCCGCCCGATGAATTCAGGGATGAGGCCATACTTGAGCAGGTCTTCGGGGATGAGTTGCTGGAACAGGCGGGCGGACTCCTCCTCGCGCTCCATATCGGTCTGCACGCGGGAGAAGCCGATGCTGCGCTTGAAACCGACCCGCCGCGCGACTATATCTTCCAGTCCCTCGAACGCCCCGCCACAGATGAACAGCACGTTGCTGGTGTCCAGTTGGATGAACTCTTGGTGGGGGTGCTTGCGGCCCGTCTGCGGGGGGACGTTGGCGGTGGTGCCTTCGATAATCTTGAGCAGAGCCTGCTGCACTCCCTCGCCAGATACATCACGGGTAATCGAAGGGTTGTCCGACTTGCGGGCAATCTTGTCAATCTCGTCAATGTAGATGATACCCTGCTGGGCGCGTTGCACGTTGTTGTCGGCGGCTTGCAGCAGGCGGAGCAGGATAGTCTCCACATCCTCGCCCACGTAGCCAGCCTCGGTCAGGGCGGTGGCATCGGCAATCGCAAAGGGGACATCGAGGATGCGGGCAAGGGTTTGGGCCAGCATGGTCTTGCCGCTGCCAGTCGGTCCGAGCAAGAGGATGTTGCTCTTCTGCAACTCCACATCGTTGTCGGTGTTGGCCGCCAGCCGCTTGTAATGGTTGTAGACCGCAACGCTGAGGACCTTCTTGGCCCGCTCCTGCCCAATTACGTATTGACTGAGCATCTCGAACAGGCGATGGGGGGGTGGGACGCGGCGCAGGTTCATCGTGGGGGGGCGCAGGCTACCGTTCTGCACCTCATCCTCGATGATCTCGCGGGCAAGTTCGACGCACACATCGCAGATGTACACATCGTTCAGCCCCTGTATCAAGCGACGCACATCGTCCTGCGCCGCGTTGCAGAAGGAGCAATTGTAGGTGACAGCGGGTGGGCGGTTGCCGCCCCGTCCAGACATCGGCATCGCTGCTCGACCCTTTCGCAAAGATAGACAGTCAGATGATATAACGAAGTAGGGGCGCAAACGTTCGCGCCCCTACATTATACTACAAAAAGTTAGCGTGCGCCGGGGGTCATCTCCCCATCGCGGTTGCGTTGGCCCTCGATATAGTCACCCCGCCCCTCGCCGAGGGCAAGGCTGTTGGGGACAGGGGCTAGGTCAGGGGGCAGGTCGGCGGTGCTTTGGATCACCTCATCAATCAGCCCATACTCCAGCGCGGCGTGCGGGTCCATGTAGGTATCGCGCTCGAAGTCGCGTTGAATGCGCTCGATGCTTTGGCCGGTGTGCCGCGCCATGATGTTGACAATGGTCTCTTGCATCCGCAGCAACTCCTTGGCCTGAATCTGCACATCGGGGGCGGAGCCGCCCATTTGGGTGATGAGCGCGGGGTGCTGGTGGATGGTGCTATGGGGCAGGGAGTAACGCTTGCCCTTCGTCCCCGCGCATAGCAGCACGGTCGCCATGCTAGCGGTAAGGCCGAGGCAGAGGGTGGACACGTCCGGCTGGATGTACTGCATCGTGTCATAAATGGCGAGGCCGGAGGTGACGCTACCGCCGGGACTGTTGATGTACATCATGATGTCGCGCTCAGGGTCCTCGTGGGTGAGGAACAGCAGTTGGGCGACAATTAGGTTGGCAACATGGTCGTCAATCGGGGTGCCGATAAAGATGAGCCGGTCCTTCAGCAGCCGCGAGTAGATGTCGTAGCCGCGTTCGCCCCGGTTAGTGGTCTCGATTACGGTGGGGATAAGCAGGTTCTGAATGTTCATTGGTCGCTAAACCTTTCTCAGTAAGCAAGTTCTAAAAGCCTGTTCATAAATCGGCGGATTGGTACGTAGGGGCGGGTTGCACGCCCTACCCATCGGTTACAGGTCGTTCATCTCATCGGCGCGGTCGGTCTGCGCCGAAGTGGGGGCGTTGATGGGGTTGAGGGCGGGACTATCCGCTTCGGCGGGTGCTTCCTGCGCCCCCGCGAACTCGCCCGCCCCGGCGGTCTGCTGCTGCTCGGCAAGGGCGGCGGGGGTAAGCGCAATCTCGCCCGCCCCCGCCGGTTCGCTGGCGTTCGGCTCCGGCAATTGGTCGCCGCTGGCAATCGCCACGAGGCGGTCTTCGATGCGGTGGTTGAGCATTTCGCGGCGCACATTGTCGAGGTAATCTTCGTTCTGCGCCATCGGCCCTAGCTGTTCGCGCACCATCCGCTCCATCATCGCAGTGACATCTTCGCTCTCGCCCTCCGTAGCGGTGGCCTCGGCTTCGGCTTCGTCCTCGGTAGTGACTTCTTCCGCGCTGGCGGGTTCGGCCAGTTCCATATCGTCGGCATCGTCGGTCTCGGCCTCAGTGGTGAAGGCGGCGGTCTGCTGCTCTACCGTCTGCTTGATGGCCGTTTCGATACGCCGCTCCGCCTCCTGCCTAACCTCCTCGTCGCTGACCATAATCCCCTCGCGCTCGGCGAGTTGCTCGATCAGCAGGCTGGTCTTGGTGTCGCGGGCGACTTCCTCGCGCATCTCCGCTTCAAGGTCGGCGCGGGTCTTGCCGATATAGCCGAGGTACTGGTTCAACTTCAGCTTCTGCTGGGAGAGCCGCTCCTCTAGCTCCTCGACCCGCCGCTGGATACCATCCTGAATTAGCACATGGGGCAGTTCCACGTCCACGCGGTCGGCCAGTTCGCGGATAATCGCATCAACCTGCTGGCTGCGGCTGCGCTCCTCGCGCTGGGTGGTGAGCCGTTCGCGCACCCGCTGGCGCAGGGCGGCCTCATCGGCTAGCCCCTCTTGCTGCGCCACTTCGTCGAGGCTGGGCCGTTCGCCCTCTTGAACTTCGATCAGCTTGACGTGGAAGGTAACATCCGCCCCGCGCAGCCGCTCCTCGGCGTAATCTTCGGGTAGGGTGGTGGCAACATCCTTTTCCTCGCCCACGTTCATGCCAATCAGCCCATCGCGCAGGGCGGGGAGCAGATTGTTGCCCTCCTCGTCGGACAGCAGGTCGAACACTTCCTTCTGCACGGTGCGGTAGAGGGGGCCGTCCGCGGTGTAGCCCTGCACATCCACATGAACGCGGTCGCCCAGCTTGGCGGGGCGTTCGGGGTCGGGGAAGTTCCACTTGGCTAGCTGGCTCTGAGCTTGGTGCAGCACCCGCGCCACATCATCTTCGCTAACGCTGACCGGCTCGGCGGGGACGCGGATACTGCGGTAATCGGTGGGCAACTCAATCTGGGGCATGGTTGCCATGGTCACGCGCACCACTAGGGGGTCTACGCTCTTAATCTCCGACTCCGGCTCACCGATTAGGTCGAGGTCCTTGTTATCATCGAGCGCCTGCTTCATCGCATCGGGGAGGATTTCGCTAATCGCGTCCTCTAGCATCGTCTCGCGGCCCACCACCCGCTCCACCATGTAGCGGGGAGCTTTGCCGGGGCGGAAGCCGGGCACGTTCACCTTGTTGACGATGCGGCGGTAGACCTTATCCATCGCCTTGCTCACCTCATCCGGCTCGAACTCCATGTCGAACCCGACGCGGCTACCTTCCAGTCGCTCGGTAGTTACCTTCACGCTATGTTTCTCCCATCACAAATATTTGAACGCGCTGCCGAGGTAGGGCAGCCCGCCTGTATTATAACAAAAATCGCCCTGATTAGCTAGCATGGGGGTCGGACCGCGTGTTAGATTAACATCTGAGCGCGGGCGATAAACTTTGACAAGGGGTAAGGGTTGGCGTTATACTGCGGGGGCGGGATAGTGACAGTGTGCCACATCGAACTGGTGGTAAGCAGTCAAACTCCTAAGTTAGAAGAGATTTTGGGGGAGTGAGATGAGACCTTCGCAACTGTCAGGTAAGTATATACTACAGACTACCGGGGCGTTGCTACCAATCTCGCTGCTGCTCGTCGCGGCCATCGCTTGTGAGCAGCCTCAGCCTGCAACCAAAAATGATAACCCAGCTGGTAGCGTACCTGCTACTCCTAGCCTCAACCCGGTGGATGCTTACAAGCTAGCAGGGGAAGCAACGATTGCGGAACACGATCGACGCATTGCCACTGCCGTAATCCTGACCAGAACCGCTTTCGCTTTCAACCCTACCTATACGCCCGCCCCCCCAGAACCCACCGCTACCCCGATCATAGGCGTATTTGAAGGTGCCTCGCAACTCGACCGTTCCGTCGTCTATATGAGTTGCTGGCAAGGGTTGGCCAA
>JBBSEE010000166.1:0-6243 GCA_038239995.1 Chloroflexia bacterium
AGTTTCCTCCCCCAAACCCCCGCTGGGGGCTTTTTGGTTGCGGGCAGGTCAGCATTTCTCCCCCAAACCCCTGCTGGGTGGCTCTAATGTGGGGGTGGCTCAGGCGCAATTGGGCCTAGATACGCCGCCTATTGTGTCTGGAACGAGCCGGTAGCGAGCCCCACCTTGTCCGAGCCGAGGTTGGCGATGGCGGTCACGGTCATCACCCCGGTGGCCGCATCTTTAGGAATAGTCCATGTGAAAGCGAACGCCCCGTTCACATCGCTGGCCCCGTGTCCGTCCTTGAAGCAGGGGTTGTTGAACACCGAGCCGCTCTGGTCGGCGCAGAGGATGGTGACGTGGGCTTTAGGCTGGGTGTTGACCGTGACGGTCTGGTCCTCACCCCGCGCGATGACCGGCTTGGCGATGGTCAGGGTCAGGGGCAACGTGCCGCGCCCGCCCGGCAAGGGGCTGGGCACGCCACCGGGAGGAGGGGCGGGGGTGGGCGATGCGCCTGTGTCCGGGGCAGTCGGGCCGGGGGGCGTGGTTGCGCCCGCGCTCTTGTAGCGCCAGTTGTAGTAGTGGATGCCGATGTTGCCCATCTGCACCTGATAATCGGCGGGGAGTAGCGGGGCGTAAGTGACCACCCGCCGCTCGAACGGCTGAATCAGCACATCGGTAAACTGCCCACCTATCTTCACCGTCGCCCAGTATGGCTCGGTAATTGGCAAGCCAGTGGCGTAGAACCAGGGGTCGCTCAAGGTTTCGGTCACAATTTGGGGCAAACCGTTGGCATCCGAAGCCCCCACGTTAATCACCGGCCCGCTGGCGTGCAGGAAGTCCCAAATCGGCTTGGCGATATTGTGGCCGGTGCTAGGCTCGTAGTAGGCCACCTTCACGTCCACCATCGCCCGCGCGGTGATGCTGGGGTGGGTGGTACCATCGCGGTCCACGAACAAGCTGATGCTCTGGCCGGTGCGGTCCTCCGCCTTGCCCATCAGCTTGGTGAAACTGGCGTAGGTGGGGGCGGTGGCATCGTCAATGTCCGAGGCAAGGGGGATGTCGGCGGGCTTGCGCGGCTCGAAGCTGCTGCTCCCCGTCTGTATCTTACCCGTGACTAGCTCGACGGTGAGCAGGCCATTGGTGACAAAGAACTTGCTTTTACGGTCGCCGCTGGGGTCGTTAATCTCCATCCGGCTCTTCTCGAAGTATTGCACGAGGCGGGTACCACTGATGGCATCGGTATACGGCTCCTGCAAACTTACGCCGGGGGTTTGCCCCCAGTAGTAGCTGCGATGCACTTGGTCGGAGGCGACCAGCGCATCGGTGCGCGTCCATACCTGCTGGAAGGAGGGGTCGGCAAACTTGTTCTCGGTCTGCGCTTGGCTGCCCACCGCGCCCACCATACTGAGGGTGATGGCCGCCACCAGCAGCAGATTCAGGTAAATGATGTTCTTTCGCAAGGTATTTTGCTCCTATCTAGATTAGCTATCCAATCAATCGGCCCTTCAGTATACCGATTTATCCGCCGTTTGGCAAGCTAAGGGCAAGCTCTCGCAAGCGATACCATCGTGGTCGCCATCGAGACGATGGGGGGCCTTGTCGGGGCCACCGGCGGCAAGGAAGAAGCGTTGGGCCTCGTCGTGGGTTCTGAAAGCACTACAGTTGCGGTCACGGCCAAACGGGTCGTAGGGCAATGGTCCATATTTGCCGTCGTAGGTGGGTTTGGCCGCCGGTTGCGCGGAGAGGGGCACTTTGTCACTCAGCACCACTGCGCCCGAACCTCCCCCGCTGATTGCTACCGATTGCAAGGGGTGCAACTCATTCCAACCGTGATTACTGTCGAACACCCATACGCCAGTGATGGTCACGCTATCGCCCACCTTTGGTACCGGCAGGCTGGTATCGCTGGGCATAATCTCGGCAATCAGCCAACCATCCACCCGATTCTGATTGCCGCTGTTCAGTAGCGAAAGGTCAGCGGGGTTAAGCTCAAGCTCGATGTGGTAGTCACCATCACTCTCACCCGCCACCGCCTTGACCAGCGCAGTCACGGTTCGCAGGGGGTGGGTGGGGTCGAGTATCTTCAGCCGCGCGGGGTGATAGACGTGCGCCTGGATGTTGTCGGGGGTGGCAGCGGCAAGGGGAGCAACGGTGGGTTGGCCCGCTTCGTCATCCGGTTCGGGCGGGCGGGTGGCAGTCGGCAGAGGGGTGGGGATGGCGACGGAGGGGGGCAACGCAATCGAAGGGGCAGGGGGATTGCCCGTAGGCAACCGGGCCGCGAATACGCCGAGCAGCACGAGGCCAATCAACAACCAGAGCCATAGCGGTATCATCGCCCGCCGTCGCCACAATTGCCGTCTCTGCATCCCCGCCTCCTCTATCGCTAGCGTGTCACTATCAGTATAAGCCAACCGCCCCAAATGTCAAGTGGGCTATTGCCCACCCTTATCATCCTGTGCTATAATCAGCCTGCAACAATCCGAACCCAAATCCAAAATCCAAAATCCGGAAAGGGTTGGTCGCCGATGAGCTTCAGCATTGCGGGGATGGTACAGGATGCCAGTAGCGGCGTACCGCTCACCGGCGCGACGGTGCGGCTGGTCGCCGCCCAGAACCTGCTCGGTGGGCGGGGCGGGGCGCAGCCGACGGGCCGGAAGTACACATGGTCGCGGGTGATAAATGGCGGGGATGTGGCCGCTCCCCCCAACAATTTCCGCTTCACCTGCTACCAAAAGTTCGTGCAGCCGACCATACCGGCTAGCGACCTCAGCCAGCAGGATTTTATTGATGGGGTGCTGGACTGGAATCCCAACCTGAACGATACCGGCAAGCTGTTCGTGGAGGGCAAGTTCTACTTCATCCCCACCGAGGATGGCGGGCCGGAGTTGCAGCTAACTACCACCAGCGACGGCAGCGGCAATTACCACTTCGATGGTCTCACCCAGCCGGGGGTGTACGGCTTCATCGTGGAGAACAACGGATATGTATCCAGCCACACCGCGTTGCAAATCTTCCCTCCAGAGGTCGCCAACCAAAACCCGCCGCCCACCATTCGGCTCGACCTCAAGATTGCCCCCCAGCCGCCCAGCAACCTACGGATGCGGACACTAGAGAGCGACCTCAACCCCGCGCAGCAGCGGTTCGTGGAATGCGCCATCAACCTGATCACCGATGATGAGAGGAAAGCCTACGACTTCCTACCCCAGCTTCACCCCTTCCAGAACCCCAACCTCGATTTGCAGCCCTTCTGCACCGGCTGGCTAGGCCGCTCCCCCGACCTGAAGCGGCTGTTCCAAGATAAGGACATCGTCTGCGCCGACCTGCCCAGCTTCTGCTACGCCTACGCCTTTGGGCATGGGCCACAGTGGACAGTGCGCGACCGCAGCGGCGGCGGCTCGAACAAGACCAACCCCCATTGCGCCAACTATTACTACCCCGCCAACCTAACCAGCGGGAGTGGCATCCAAGCCTTGTCCGGCTTTGTCCCCAATCTGCCGCTGGACGCTAGCTGGCGGCCCGGCGACCTGATTGTGTTCTGGGCGGAGTCCCCCGCGCAGGTGCAGCAGGGCCTAGTCATCCCCCTGCACGTCAACGTCTACGTGGGCAAGTTTGCAGGCACCGACCTTGATGGGCGCACGTGGACGGGCAGCGTGCCGATGGTGGTGAACACCAGCCTGAACGACACGTCGGGCGGGATTGACAGGTGGGGGCCAAAGGTTGCCACCTTTCCGCTCGCCAACGCGCTGCAAGGCTTCGGCTTTCACACCATCCAGCACGTGCGGCTCACGGACCTACAGTGAAGAAGGTAGCTCATAAGCAAATGGGTGGCCGGGTTTATCCCCGTGCCACCCATCTGCATTGTGACTATCGGTCGGGTTAGCGACGGGCCAGCACTAGGGTGCGACGCACGGTCAGGCCGAGGGCGACGAGGCCGAGGGCGATAACCAGCAGCCACATCAGCAGGTTGTCGCTGCTGCCGGTATGGGGCATGGTCGGCTGAGTAGTGGTCGAGTTGCCGCTGCCCATCGCCGCCGCGGTGACAGTGATGTGGCCGGTCATCCCCACTTGGTCGTGGAAGGTGCAGATGTACTCATACTTGCCCGCCTTGGTGAAGGTCAGCGTGAAGGTGTGAGCATAGTTGCCTTGCGTGTCGGGCTGCATCACCCCAGAGTTGACCACGCCCATGCCATTGTAGCTGTTGCCGCCGTTGGGGAGCATCACTGCGGGGTTGAACTGCACCTTGGGCGGGCCACCCGGCTGCGGCTGCACCAGCACGAGGTCCGGCTCCTTGCCGCCGCTGGCAAGCAGCACGTTGTGGGGGAAGCCGTGCCACACCCACTCCACCGTGTCGCCCTCATGGACGGTCAGTTCGCTGGGGTAGAAGCGCATATAGTCGCCCATCGGGTTCATGTTCTGCCCGCCGACATTGACTTGGTAGATAGTGGTGCCGTTGGGGCCGGGGCGGCTGGCTTGGGCCAGTTGCTGCACCGCTGGCTCGCCCTTCACCACTTCGGCTTGGTCGGTGGCAATCGCCGCTGCCGCGTCCGTGTTGACTTGGTCAGCCGTCTTGGGGTAGGCAGTGTTTGCATCCTGCACCACCACCTTGCCTAGCATCCCCATCAACTTACCGTCGGGGCCAGCGAAGGAGTGGTAGGAGCAGAGGTAATCGAAACTACCCGCCTTGGTGAAGGTCAGCTTATACTCGCGCGGGTTGGTAGGCGGTCCCCCCATCTGACCGGAGCCAGCTTGGGCGGTGCCATCAAAGTTCGGCCCGCCGCTGGGGGCATCCACCGCGAGGTTGGCGAAGAAGCTGGGCGGCCCGTTGGGGTTGGGCTGGACGATGATGGTATCAGGAGCCTTCTCGCCGGGGGCGAGGAAGAGAACGTTGTGTACCTCCGTCGAGTTCAGCTTGAAGTCAATGGTGTCGCCCGCGTTGATGGTAAGGTTGTCGGGGTAGAACTTCATGATTTGCCACGCCCCGGCCTGCCCATGCTCGACCGGCTGTAGCTCGGCCTCCGCGCCGACCAGCACCGTCCATGTGGTGGGGCCAGTCTGTTGCAGCGGGGCAGCGGCGGTAGAGCGCACATTCACCCCCAACGCCATCAACATCACCAGTGCGGTGATTACGTAGGTCAATCGTGTTACCTTCATCTTGAACCTAGTCTCCTTTCGATGTGTCACTGAGTTCCGTTCGCTAACGGACAGGGAGATTGTAACGCAGGGTCGCGGCCAAATGATGGGGTTTGTTGGGGTTTCACTAGCTTGGTGGCGAAAATTCCACAAAATACCCATTTAGGGAGCGGCCTTGCTGCTATAATAAACCTGCGGCCCCGGCTTGTCAATAGCCACATCCGCAAGCAAGACCATTGTAGCCGAGGCAGGGGACGGCAGATAAGGGTTTGTTAGGGTCAAGTTAGTGAAGTTTCCAAAAAATCCCCCCCGCACCGACGGGGGAGATTTGCGACTATTTATCCTGCTCGTACCAACTGAACGGGTAGCTGGGGTCGTCAATCGCCATCGCGGCCTCGGTGTAGTAGATGGGGTGGAAGGTATCCACCATCACCGCCAGTTCCTCGGTCGCCTCCTTGCCGATGCTCGCTTCCGCCGCGCCGGGGGCGGGGCCGTGCGGGATGCCGTGCGGGTGCATGGTGATGCTGCCCATCTCGATGCCCTTGCGCGACATGAAGTTGCCGTTCACGTAGTAAATCATCTCCTCGCTGTCAATGTTGCTGTGATTATAGGGCGCGGGGATGCCCTCTGGATGATAGTCGAACTTGCGGGGCACGAAGGAGCAGACCACGAAGTTCGGCCCCTGAAACGTCTGATGCACCGGGGGCGGCTGGTGGATGCGCCCGGTGATTGGCTCAAAGTCGCGGATGTTCAGCTTCCACGGGAACAAGTAGCCGTCCCAGCCCACCACATCTAGGGGATGGCTCTGGTAGAAGTAGGCGGATACCTTGTCGGCGGCACGGACCACCACCTCGTACTCACGCCCCTCTTGGGTCTCTTCGATGACCGGGGCTAGCTCGGTTGGCCCCGTGATGTCGCGTTCGCAGAAGGGAGAGTGTTCCAGCAATTGCCCATACTCGTTGCGGTAACGCTTCGGCACCTCGATGCGCCCCCGCGCCTCGGACACGAACCAGCGTTGCCCATTAAGGCTATTCGCCGCGTCCATGCTCACCCGATAGGTAGTGCCATGCGGCAGCACCACGTAGTCGCCCGGCTCGTAGGGCAGGTTGCCGAAGATGGTCTCGAAGGTGC
>JBBSEE010000167.1:0-6239 GCA_038239995.1 Chloroflexia bacterium
GACTAAGGTCGGTTCGCTAGACCGGCCCAAGATTGTCCGCCCCCTTGAGCGGCTCAGTCCCTTCATTGACATTGACCGCGACCGTTGCGTGCTGTGTGGTCGCTGCGTGCGCGTCTGCGACGAGCAAATCGGCGCGGAGGCGTTGGCGTGGGCGGACCGGGGGATCGAGAGCGCGATTGATACCCCCTTCGGCAAGAGCCTGCTAGAGACCGCCTGCACCTCATGCGGCAGTTGCGTGCAAGTCTGCCCCGTGGGGGCGTTGTCCAGCCACACCTACGAGGTGGCCGCCCACCATTGGGAAGTGACCCCCACGCGCACCACCTGCGGGATGTGCAGCGTCGGTTGCCAAGAATACATCGAGACCAACCGCAACCGCATCGTGCAAGTGACTAGCGAAGACTCAGTGGGGGTCAACGACGGGGTATTGTGCGTGAGCGGTCGCTACGGGCTGGACTTCGTCAACGACAAGCGGCGCATCCTCAGCCCGATGATTAAGCGCGACGGCAAGCTGACCGAGGTTAGCTGGGATGTCGCGCTCGATTATGTGGCCGCCAACCTGCGCCGCTACAAGGGGGCGCAAGTGGCGGCGATTGGCAGCAGCCACACTAGCAACGAGGAAGCCTACCTGTTGCAGAAGATTATGCGCGGCGGGCTGAACAGCAACAACATTGACCACGACGCGCGGCTGGGTAGCGCGGCGGCGATGCAGGCATTGGGCGACGCGCTGGGCTATCCGGCGGCGACGAATGGGATACAGGACATCTACATGAACGCGGGCTGCGTGCTAGAGTTCAACTCCAACCTGTATGAGACCCACCCGGTGTTCGCCTACAACTTGCAGAAGAACGTGCGTATCACCGGCCAGAAGCTCATCGTCATCAACCCACTGCGTACCCGCCTGACCGAGTGGGCCACCATCCACCTCGCCCCCATGCCGGGGACAGAACTCGCCCTGCTCAACGCCATGGCGCGGGTGATTGTCGAAGAAGGGTTGACCGACAGCAGCATCGCCGACAAGGTGGCTGGCTACGCCGACTACCTCGGCAGCGTGCGGGCGATGAGCATAGACGAGGCCGCCACCGCAACTGGCGTAGCTGCCGACGACATTCGCCGCGCCGCCCGCCTGTACGCCAGCGGCGGCAAGACCGAGCAGCAGCAAGAGGTGAAGCTGCCCCCGGTTGCCGCCAACACCAGCGTGCCAGTCACGGGTGGGCCAGAACAGGGCATCAGTGCCCCGGCCATGGCGAACAGCACCGACTCCGCCCCCACCCCTGAGAACGCGGGGGTAAGTTCACAGTCGCCCAGCGCGGTGCAGGCCCAATCCACCACCCCGCAATATAAGGCGAGCAGCATCGTGTATATGCCGGGGGTGATTGGGCGGGCGGCGGACGAGGCGGCGGCGGTCTACGCGCTGGTCAACCTTGCGCTGCTCACCGGCAACATCGGACGCGCGGGCGGCGGGGTCAACCCCTTCGTGGGCCAGAACAACAAGCAGGGGGCGGCGGATAGCGGCTGCTTGCCTCACTACCTGCCCGGCTATCAGCGGGTGGACGATGCGGCGGCGCGGGCCAAGTTTGCCCAAGCGTGGGGCGTGGCTGACTTGCCCATCGAAGCGGGCCGCGACATCAACGCTATGTATGCCGGGGCAGTCGCGGGCGAGATTAAGGCGATGCTCATCGTGGGCGAGAACCCCGTATTGGCCGACCCCGAACCAGAGCGGGTGAAGCGGGCGTTGGACAACCTCGACTTCCTCGTGGTGCAGGATATTTTCATGACCGAGACGGCGGAGATGGCCGACGCGATATTGCCCGCTGCCAGCTTTGCGGAGAAGGATGGCACCACCACCAGCGCGGAGCGACGGGTGCAGCGTATCCGCATGGCGGTAGAGCCGCGCGGTCTGGCCCGCCCCGACTGGATGATACTCGCCGACCTCGGTGCGCGGCTAGGGCTGAAGATGGAGTATCGCAACCCCAGCAGCATCTTTGGCGAGATGACCAAGCTGATGCCTATCTACGCTGGTATCAGCTACTCCCGCCTCGACACCGCGCGGTTCACCGAGCTAGTGGTGCCAATGCCGGGGGCAATTAGCTACAAGCAACTGAAGCTGCAAGGCTACCAATGGCCTGTCCCTGACCGCAGCAGCAAGGGGACAGACGTGCTGTACGCGGACGGCTTCGGCGAACATCAGCCCAGCCTACGTCCCGTCACCTATACCGCGCTGGAGGCGGGGGGCGAGGATATGCCCCTCACCTTGACCGCCGCGCGGGCCAGTTACGCCTTCAATATGGGGACACTCAGCCGCTACAGTCGGATGCTGAATATCGTGCAGCCGGAGGATGGGGTGCGGGTCAACCCCAGCGATGCCCGCAGCATGGGCCTAGCTAATGGCGCACCAATCAAGCTGTTCACCAAAGTGGGCGAGGCCCGCAGCCGCCTGATACTGACCGAGGATGTGGCGCAAGGCCAAGCCTTCCTTGCCACCAGCGGCCCGACAGCGAACTGATACCCGACCTGCGCGTGCTGATGGCGCGTATCGAGGCGGACAAGTGAATTATGAATTATGAGTTTTGAATTATGAATTAGGGGTTTTCTTAACCATAAAGTTAGAACTACGAATAATTCATAATTTATATTCATAATTCAAAATTACAACAGGGGGGAGTTGCAATCATGCTACAGGTAATCAGTCTGCCGCTAATCCCACCGCTGGCCGCGAACACCGCCGACCCTTTTAGCCTCGGCTGGTGGATACTAAAGGTCATCGTGATGGTGCTGATACTGTTCCTCACCCTCACCGTGGTCGCTTACGAGACCTACTTCGAGCGCAAGGTGCTGGGGCGGATGCAGGTGCGCTACGGCCCCAATCGCACCGGCCCGTTCGGGCTGCTCCAGCCGCTGGCCGACGCGATTAAGCTGCTGACTAAAGAGGACATCATTCCCGCCGCGGCGGATAGGTGGGTGTTCTACTTCGCCCCGATTATCAGCCTTGTGACCGCGATTACCACCATGTCGGTGATGCCCTTCGGCCCAGCAGGGACCCCGCTGCCCTTCACCGACATCAAGTTCGACCCCTTCATCGGCGATGTCAACGTCGGGCTGCTGTTCATCCTCGCCCTCTCCTCGTTCGGGGTGTATGGTATCATCATGGCGGGTTGGTCTAGCAACAACAAGTACGCGCTACTTGGTTCGCTCCGCAGCAGCGCACAGGTGATTAGCTACGAGATAGTGATGGGCATATCGTTGGTCGGGGTGATACTGTTCACCGGCTCCCTCAGCTTGAACGGTATCGTCACATGGCAGGCGGACTGGGGGGCGGGGCATATGTGGCTGATATTGCTCCAGCCGGTCGGGTTCATCATCTTCCTCGTCGCCGGTATCGCCGAGACCAACCGCAACCCCTTCGACCTGCCGGAGGCGGAGACCGAACTGGTGGCGGGCTATCACGTGGAGTACAGCGGCATCCGCTTCGGGATGTATATGCTCAGTGAGTTCCTCGGCGTGGTGGTGATTTCCACGCTGGTGACGGTGCTGTTCCTCGGCGGTTGGGGTAGCCCGTTGGGCTGGCTAGCCGCGCCGGGGCTACTGGGGGCGGACGCTTATCAGGGGGTGCTAGGCTTCTTCGCGGTGCCCTCGCCGATTTGGTTCGTGCTGAAGATGGCCGCCTTCATCTTCTTCTTCTTCTGGCTGCGGGCGACTTTGCCCCGCTTCCGCTACGACCAACTGATGGGCTTGTGCTGGAAGATATTCCTGCCTATCGTGCTAGTCAACATCCTCGTCGCTGCGCTGGTCAAGCAATTCTTCGATGTGCCGCCCGATGCCAACCCCGGCCTGCTCTGGATTGGGGTGGCAATCGAGCTTGCGTGGGTGGGGATAGTGGTGATGGGTCTGTCGCGGCTGGCCTCTGGTAGTTGGTTCACCAGCAGCCGCGCCCCCAAGCTCAGTACCGGGGTGGAGCGACAAGTCCCCGCCCCGCTCCGCGCTGTGGTCAGCGGCGACCGCGCCGTGCGGCTGGGCACGGGCAAGGCGGACACCACGGGGGTTCAATAATGATGAATTATGAATTATGGGTTATGAGTTAGGGTGATAAGGCCTGTGTTTCGACCATTTCTGCAACCTACGGCCTCACGATGAGCTATAATTCATAATTCACAATTCATAATTCACAATTCAAAGAAGGGGTTTGGCAAGATGGCAACATTGATGGAACAGGTGGGCGGGATGTTCACCACGTTGAAGACGATGTTCACCCGCCCAGTGACGGTGCAATATCCGTTCAAGATGCGCGAAATGGAGCCACGCTTTCGCGGGGCGGTCGGCTTCCTACCCCACCCCAAGACTGGCGACGAGAAGTGCGTGGGTTGCGGCCTGTGCGCCCAAGCCTGCCCGATTAAGTGTATCACCATGGGGGTAATAGAGGACGACCGCGAGGGGGACACCACCGACAACAGCGACGAGTGGCATCCGTTCGAGCATTACTACCTGCCCTTTGCCAACCCCGAAATGGCCGAGGCGAATGGCAAGAAGTTCCGCTTCTTCTATGACATCAACGAGACTCGCTGTATGTTCTGCGGCCTGTGTGTGGAAGCCTGCCCAGTGGAGGCATTGACCATGAGCCATGTGTTCGAGATGGCGACCGACAACCGCGCCAACACCGTGTACGGCAAGGACAAGATACTCCGCATGGGGGCGATGTATATGGAGGAGCTACGCAGCACCCTGCCCAACGGCAAGGTGAAGCACATCCCGCTGGAGGTGATTGGCAAGCCCAAGAAGCTCCGCAGTGGCGGCAAGGACGATAGGGGACAGAGCGGCAGTATTGACCTCGGCCCCGCAGGCAAGCCGCGCATCATCGAGGAGCCGCAAGTCAGCGACGAAGTGGGCGATTTCGAGTTCGACGCGCAGGGCAACCGCGTGCGGCGGCCCCGACCACCAGCGGGCGAACGCTGGTAAGGCGCAATCACGTAGGGGCGGGTTGCCCTCGCCACGCTAATTGACCCAACTCCGACAAGGAGCGAACTATGCCATTCAATTTGGACTTCCAGCAGATAGTGTTCCTCGGCCTCGGCACCGTGGCGGTGGTGGCGGCGATTATGGTCATCATTCAGCGCAACGCGATATACAGCGCGTTGTTCCTCGTCATCACCTTCTTTCAGTTCGCCGCCATCTACGTGATGCTGGGGGCAGAGTTCCTCGCCGTGCTGCAAGTGCTGGTCTACACCGGCGCGATACTGGTGCTGTTCCTGTTCGTCATCATGCTGCTGCAACTGCGCGAAGGGCCGCACCTCGACGATGCCAGACGCTGGCAGCCGTTCATCGCGTGGCCGCTGGGGGTAGCCTTGATTGGCGAATTGGTCGCCCTCATCTTCACCAAAGATGCCTACGCCCAATTGAGCAACGGTATCCAAAGCGGGGCGGTCACAGTGGGGCAATACAGCCCCGCGTACACCCAGAGCGTGGGGGGGAATATCCAAGCGATGGGCCGGGTGCTGTACACCGATTACCTCTACCCCTTCGAGATTGCCTCGCTGATACTGCTCATCGCGGTGGTGGGGGCGATTACCCTGTCCAAGCAACTAGAGTCGGAAGAGGAGGCGCAGATTATCCCCCACCTCGGCATCAGCCTCGGACGCACCAGCATCATCGGGCGCAAGCAGGGGGAGGAGTTTGCCCGCGAGATTACCCCCGAAATCGAAGGCCGAAAGGAGAGCTAGCATGGGTACGATTATGAACACCAGCGTGCCTTTGGGCTGGTTTCTGGCTTTGAGCGCAATCCTGTTCGGCATTGGCCTGATTGGGGTGTTGACCCGCCGCAATGTGCTGGTCATCTTCATGTCGGTTGAACTGATGATGAACGCGGTCAGCCTCAGCCTGCTGGCCTTCTCCCGCTACCTGAACTCGATGGCGGGGCAAGCCTTCGTCGTGTTTGTGGTCACGGTCGCGGCGGCAGAAGCGGCGATTGGCCTCGGCCTGATTATCGCCCTCGTCCGCCACAAGCCGACGGTGGATACGCGGGACATCGAACAGCTAAAGGACTAGGTTTGAGGTTTGAGGTTTGAGTAGGTAGTCTATGCCAATCTGCCTCGAACTTGTAAGCTCGGATGATGTAGGACTAAGGGCTAAGAATATGTCTGAAAAGGGCGAGTGCAACCCGCCCCTACGCACAGAAAACCGACTAGTCAGACACTTTCTAAATCTAAGGGGCTTTCACACCCAACCACTCAACCCTCAAACCTCAAACC
>JBBSEE010000168.1:0-6235 GCA_038239995.1 Chloroflexia bacterium
ATGCCCAGCACGTGAGGGCCGGTAATCACCCGCCCCGGTTCGGAGGTGAAGGTAGCCGCGCCGGTCACCGGGGTGAAGCTCGGCTCCGCGGTGGGCAACAGCGCAGTCGCGGTTGGCTGGCTAGGTACATGGGTGGGCGGGATGACCGCGGGGGTGGGACTAAACTGTATCGCTATCGGGGTAGGTTTGGGGTTGGATTGGCCCGCGAACGGCGAGATGGGGCTGACCAGCCAGCCGATGAGCGCGACCAGCACCACTGCCGCAATGCCCGCGTATAGGGGGGTGCGGTTGGGCGGCGGGGCGGGGGGCGGTGGCGGGGCGGACACGCTGGCGTTGGTGGTATCATCACTCACAATAGAACCTCCTGATTGGGTAAGCGCATCACCGCCGAGGCGGGGCGCGATTGCTAGCAAGATGTGGGGCGCGACTCTGCCCCTTGCCAGTAAAGACGCTAGCCAGCGGGGGAAAGTTCCCGCCATGTATGTGATAGCCCTGATTATAGCACAACCTGTAAGCCAATAGTTGTAGACGGGATATACACCCCCAGCCCGATGCTTACCTGCCTCTGACCCTCTACAATTGATGGACAGATGGGCAACGTGGACCACCATTCAGCGCAAGGAGCAAGATTGAGCAAGAAAGAACGTTTGGCGGCAGCTAATCGTAATCTGTGGGCACCGGAAGAGCGGCCTACCCCAGCCGCCGATTTGGTCGAAGGTATAGTCATCGAAGGTAATCGCGGGCAGTACAAGGTGCAGACCGCGACCGGGATGGTCACCTGCACGATGCGGGGCAAGCTCCGCAAGCAGTTCGAGCATCCCGTCAGCCGCAATTGGCACCCTAGCGTGCAGCGGATGAAGATTAAGGCGCGAGACCCGATTGCCGTGGGCGACCGGGTGCGTTTTTTGCCCACCGATATGGGGCAGGGGATTCAGGGTATCATCGAGGAGGTAGTGACCCCAGAGAGCGGGGTGGGCGCGTTCACCCGCGATGACAGCCGCAAGGGCACGGTGCGTTCGGTGGCGGGGCTGGACCAGTTGATAGCAGTGTTCGCGGTGCGCGACCCTGCCCCCCACCTGCGGCTGCTGGACCGTTTCCTCGTGGTCGCCGAGGCGCAGGGCTTGGGCAGCATCATCTGCCTGAACAAGCTGGACCTCGGCCTCGACCCCCATCTGACCCAGCGGCTGGAGGTCTATCGCGCCCTCGGCTATCCGGTGGTGCTGACTAGCGCGGACGCAGGGGCGGGGTTGGACGAGTTGCGGGCTTTGCTCTCCGGCCACACCTCCGCCTTCCTCGGCGCGAGCGGGGTGGGCAAGTCTAGCCTGCTCAACGCGCTGGAACCGGGCCTTAGCGAACGGGTCAGTGCGGTGAGCGGCTCTACCCACAAGGGGCGGCATACCACCACCGGCACTCGTCTCGTCCCCCTCAGCGACGAGAGCGGCTACATCGCCGACACCGCCGGTATCCGCGCCCTTGCCCTAGGCGGGGTGGCGGCGGGGCAACTGGACTGGTGCTTCCGCGAGTTCCGTCCCTACCTCGGCCAATGCCGCTTGCCTGATTGTAGGCACCTCCACGAGCCGGATTGCGCGGTGCAGGCAGCGGTAAGCAGTGGGCGGATTGATGCCGAGCGTTACCACAGCTACTGCGCCCTATTTGAGCAGGGCGGCAACCAGCGCGGCACCTCGTGGCTCGATGCGGTCAGCAATGAAGACCACCGCATGGATAAGCTAGCCTATACCGCTGGGGACTAGCCTTATACCGGGGCTATCGCCGCCCACCCCCACGTAAATACACCCTCTGCTCGACAGTGAACTTCTATTAGGTAGGAGCTACGCAGTTGGACAGGGCGTATGCGATTCGCCCCTACGTCAACAGGCATAATCCCGACGCAACTGCCTAACTCCTATTCTATCTTGCTTGAGGGGGTCAAACTATGCCTTATGCCAAGCCGCAACTAACTGATGAGCAAGTACGTACCCTGCTCACCGAACGCTTCGCTACCCCCGATGGTGAGCTGCGGGTGGTGGAGGGCGGCCAGATCGCCCAAACCATCGCTTTCACCGCCCGCAGCCAGCCCTACATCCTCCGCATCAACCCGCCCAATGTGCCCAACTTTGAGAAGGATGCCTACGTCTACCGCCACTACGCCTCGCCTCGCCTGCCGGTCCCGCCGCTCTATCAGCTTGGCATGGTGGGCGAGTTCTCCTACGCGATATCGCAGATGATGCCCGGCAAGAATATGTTCGGCTTGCCTGCCGCTGAGACCGCTAGCTACATCCCGGCCCTGATTGAGACGCTGGACGCGCTCCACGCCAGCGATGTGAGCAGCAGCACAGGTTATGGTGCGTTCGACGAGCATGGCATTGGCCCCTATCATAGCTGGCGTGAGTTCATAACCAGTGTTAGAGACGAACACGAACTAGGCAGCTTCTACGGCAAGTGGCATAGCCTGTTTGAAGATTCCTTCCTAGAACGCGACGTGTGGGAGCGTATTTACCTAGCAATGATGCGTCTGCTCGACTACTGCCCAGAGGAACGCTGGCTGGTACACGCCGACTACGCCTTCGGCAACGTGCTGGTGCAGGATGGGCGAATCACGGCGGTGCTGGACTGGGCCAACGCTATGTATGGTGACTTCCTCTTCGACGTGGCATGGCTGGACTACGGTCTGCCCGACCATCACATATCCGACCGCTACGCCGCCTACTACGCTGCTCAAGGCCGTACCATTGCTCATTATCATGAGCGGCTAGCCTGCTACCGCTATCTCATCGCGCTCGATTCGATGCGTTTCTGGGCCAAAGTGGGGAAAGAGGCTGAGTACATCGCGTTGCGCGAGCAGATGTTGCCAACTCTTGAGTTAGCAAGTGCAACAGAGGAGGGGAAATACCTATGCCCACCGTTAAGATGCACTCCGACGAGGTGGACACCGACATATCGCTGGTGGGCCGCTTGCTGGCGGCGCAGTTTCCGCATTGGGCCGACCTGCCCACCGCGCCTGTTCCCTCCGCTGGCACCGACAACGCCATCTATCGGCTGGGCGACGATCTGGCGGTGCGCCTACCCCGCATCCACTGGGCCACCGCGCAAGTGGACAAGGAACACCACTGGCTGCCCCGCCTTGCCCCGCTGCTGCTGCCGCTGGCTATCCCCGTCCCACTGGCGAAGGGGCGGCCCGCTGAGGGCTACCCATGGTCTTGGTCCGTCTATCTTTGGCTTGAGGGTGAAAACGCGACTATCGCGCACATTACCGACCCCGGTCAAGCAGCGACCCAGCTAGCGCAATTCCTCACCGCCCTACAGCGGATTGACACTACCGGCGGGCCTCTGGCGGCGGGGCGCGGCACTCCTCTAGCAAGGCGCGACGCTTCGGTGCGCGAGGCCATCGCCGCTCTGCATGGCATGATTGACACCGCTGCCGTAACCGCGGCGTGGGAAGCGGCCCTAAATGCACCTGAATGGCATCGTCCGCCGGTCTGGTTTCATGGTGACTTGCTACCTGGGAACTTGCTGGTCGAACAGGGCAAGCTCAGTGCCGTGATAGACTTCGGGAGTTTGGGCGTAGGCGACCCCGCTTGCGATTTGATGGCAGCGTGGGGACTGTTCTCCGGCGAGAGCCGCACCGTGTTCCGCGCCGCCCTCGCGGTTGATGACGCGACATGGGCGCGAGGGCGGGGTTGGGCACTGTCTCAAGCCCTAATCTTCATCCCTTACTACTTGAACACCAACCCAGTCGGCGTGGCCCGCGCCCACCACACGATTGACGCAGTCCTTGCCGACCACCAGTAGGGCGCATTACCCGCATTACGACCTTCAGTCTCCCCCAGCGTATGGTAGCGATAATGTGAGTTATGACTATCATTTACTAACCTTAATAAAGCTGAGACACTCCGCAGCGAAGTGCTGGGCGGCAAGATAGTCACCCTTGGTCTACCCTATTATACCGTAGACTACCCGAAAACCGGGCCAATATTCGGATGCCGCTCCCCGATTTTTTCAATCGCCCTCGAAAACCCGCCCTAACGGTTGTATCTTGGCGATAAGTGTGATATAATCTGGAAACCCTTCCACGAAAAACACCCAAAATAATGAGGTCGCCATGACTATCTACGACGTGGCCCGCCAAGCAGGGGTTGGCATCGGCACGGTCTCGCGGGTATTGAACGGCAGCACCCAAGTGCGCCCCGCCACCCGCGAACGGGTGTTGGCCGCGATTCGCCAGCTAGACTTCGTGCCGCATGGCGGGGCACGCAGCCTCGGCTCTGGCCGTACCGGGGTGGTAGGCCTAGTGGTACCCTTCTTCACCCGCCCCTTCTTCATCGAGGTGCTGCGCGGGGTGGAGACCGAAGCGACCGCGCGGGGCTACGAGCTAGTGCTATACAACGTGGAGACCCTAGAACAGCGCAACCATTACCTCAAGCAAGTGCCGATGCGCCGCCGGGTAGATGGCCTACTGATTGTGTCGCTGCAATGCAATGAGGTAGAGGCAGATTACTTCCAGCGCATGGAGGTGCCAGTGGTGCTAGTAGACGCTTACAGCCCCAAGCTGACCTCGTTGGTGGTAGACAACGTGAAGGGGGCGCGGCTAGCGGTCGAGCATCTACTGGCGGGCGGGCACCGACGCATTGGCTTCGTCAATGGGGTTGCCGATGACACCTTCAAGTTCAACCAAGCCAATGACCGCATGAGCGGCTACTGCGAGGCCCTTGCCCATAACGGCATCGCCTTCGACCCCGGCCTCGTGCAAGCCAGCGCGTGGACGCGGCAGGGCGGGCGCGAGGCGGCCCAACGCCTGCTATGCGCTAATGACCGCCCCACCGCCATCTTTGCCGCCAGCGACCTCCAAGCCCTCGGCGTGCTAGAGCAGGCCCAGAGCCTTAGCTTGCGCGTGCCGCACGACCTCAGTGTCATCGGCTTCGATGACATTGAACTGGCCGCCCTGCTCGACCTCACCACCGTGGCCCAACCGATGTACGAGATGGGCAGGCTGGGTATCACCCACCTGCTGCGCCAGATTGACCAGCCCCAACCGCCGCAGCGGTTGGTCATGGATGTCACGCTGGTGCCGCGCCACACTACCCGCATAGATATGATAGAAGGGACTAGCCAACCCCGATGACCATCGCCCAAACATTGGTGTTGAAGGAAGATGAGGTCTTCATCGTCAGCGACGAGGCGGGCAACATCGCCCGCGAAGCCGCCGAAGGCCTCTATTATCACGATACCCGCTACCTCAGCGTGCTGAACCTGAAGGCCAATGGGCAGGACTTGGAGTTGCTCAACTCTAGCGGTGAGCAGAACTTCATGGCGAACCTCGACTTCGCCAACCCCTTCTTCACCCTTGCTGATAACACGCCCGTCCGTCCCCAAACCATCACGTTTGAGCGGACTCGCTTCATCTTGAACGGGCTGCACGAGCATTGGAAGATTGTCAATTTCAACCGCTTCGATGTCGCCATTAGTATGAAGCTCACGTTGGCTGCCGACTTCAGGGATATGTTTGATTTGCGCGGCTTCCACCGTGAAGAATTCGGCGCGGTGTCAGCCCCCACTTGGGATGGCCGCCAACTGCGCTTCAGCTATCGGGCGATGGATGGTGAAGAGATGGGCTGCGTGGTCGAGTTCGAGCGTGCCCCGGACGAGGTGGATATATCGCGGCCCGGCCAACAGGTGGGCGCGTCCAGCGATGAGGGCATGATTATCCCCAACCTCGTCAACCCCGCCGCGCGGGTGGTCATCAACGCCCCCAGCGTGACCCTGACGTGGCAGATAGTGGCCGCCCCCCAGCAAGAGGTAGGGTTGGGCTTTGCGGTGCGGCCACAGCCGCTTGCCCCCGACCGTGATACCCACTTCGAGGGCAAGGTTGACCGACTGACCCAACGCTACGCCCATTGGGAGGGGGAGGGCAGCCAGATTAGCAGCGACGACGAACTGTTCAACCGCCTCTTGTTCCGTAGCAGCAACGACCTGCGGGTGCTGATGGAGCTACGCCCCGATGGCAGCTATGTGCCGGACGCGGGTATCCCTTGGTACGCCTGCCCCTTTGGGCGCGACAGCCTGATTACCGCCTACCAGACCCTGATGCTCAACCCCCTCGTCGCGGTCGGCACCCTGCGCTTCCTCGCCCAGCATCAAGGCCGCAAGGTGGACGATTGGCGCGACGAGGAGCCGGGCAAGATTATGCACGAAATCCGCTATGGCGAGATGGCGCGGCTGAAGATGGTGCCCCACGCCC
>JBBSEE010000169.1:0-6235 GCA_038239995.1 Chloroflexia bacterium
AGGCGATGCCGGTGATTATCGGGGTGAGGGCGACGAGGATGCTACTGTTCAGTCCGTTCAGCTTGTCCACCAACTCGACTGGCGCTTTGCCGCTGACCAGCACCCCGCCGGTGACCACCAGCAAGGCGGCCCCGATTGCCATCTGCTCGACCAGTCCGTAGCCCATCCCGAACCCAACCGCGTCGCGCCAGCCGCCCCCGCGCAGCCCGCGCACCACAATCGCCAATATCACCAGCGCGTATATCAGCCCTTGACTCAGCCCGCCATATAGGGCGAAGCTCGCCCCGCTGCCAATCGCGCTCTGGATGCTGCGGTCGAAGAAACCGCTCAACAGGCTGCCGATGATGACCACGCCAATCCACGCCAGCATCCCCTGCCCCACGAAGATGCGGGCCAGCTTGCGGCGGAGCGCGACCACGATGACCGCGATGCCTACGATTAGTACGCCAAGGCCGGGCAGCAGCAGCAGTGGGCCATAGCCGACCGAGGCGTAATCGCCACTCGCCGCTGGGGAGGTGGGTACGATGGGCTGGTTGGCATTAGTCTCCGCCTTGAACGGCCCATTGAAGGCCAGCACCGCGACCAGCACCCCGAAGGCGATGGTGAACACGGCGGCAAGAGCGATGTCGCGCTTGCTTGCGCCCTTCAATGAGTATTTGCTGCGGGTTTCGCTCATCTATGCCCCTTGTGATATAAGTGAGAGGGACGCACCGTGCGTGCGCCCCTCTATTATACCATAGGTGGGTCGGCTTGCCCCACCCTACATCTTTAATCTCACCTGCGGCGGGCCTTGCTTGATGCGCTGGCGCACATCATCAACCGTGCTTTCCCATGGAGTCCTACCCTCGCTCCACCATGTCGCACCCGCCGCGGCAAGGGGAGCAACGATGTCCCGCGCTTTGCTGGGATTGTCGCCGGGGGTCTCGCCACCGATGATGAGGTCGAAGGGGGCATCGCTGCTGCGCTGCGATTGGATGAAGGTGTGCATCGCACGTACATCGTCCGTAGTGGCGGGGCGAGGGTTCTGCATAATTGGGGCATAGCCATCCCAGCGGGCGGCGCGGCGGGCGGGGTTCTTCAGCGGCCATGTGCCCGCCACCCAAATCAGCGGGCGCGGCTGCTGCACGGGGGTGGGCAGAAATTGGGCATCGCTTACATGATAGTGATTGCCTTGATAGCTGAATCTCTCGCCGCGCCATAGCCCAGTGATAATCGCTAGCTCCTCGTCGAGCATAGCGGCACGTACCTTTGCATCGGTAGGCAGGCCGAAGTTGCCGAACTCGGCATCATCAAATGGCCCACCTCCGCCACTCCCTACCCCGAAGATGAGCCGCCCGTTGGATAGGCGGTCGAGGGTGACGGTTTCGCGGGCCACGTGCCATGGGGCGCGGCGGGGCAGCGGTGTGACCATCGGGCCGAGCTTGATGCGGCTGGTGCGGTCAGCGACGAGGGCGAGGGTCATCCACGGGTCGGCGTGGGGTGGTATGTTGCCGTTAGCTTCGGGGAAGGGCCACTGGATATGCTCCCAGATGAAGAAGCCGTCCCAGCCGCTCTGCTCCGCCTCGTGGGCGAGGTCAGCAACTAGACGAGGGTCGTGATAGGCCATAAAATTAGGGACATTGAAGGCAAATTGCACGCTCCGCTCCTTTCCTGATAAGAGCTGCCGATTAGCCGCCGCAATACTCTTATAGCACAAATGCGCTAAATCGGCAATCGCGGAACGTAGGGCTGGGGATGTATATGGTCAAGGTTGCAGCCGCCAGAATGCGCCTGTCAACCCTGCCGCGGCGAACCTTGCCTGCGCTTCATCCGCAGTGGGCCGTCGCCAGTTGGGGCTGAGGCGGTCGGTGTACCAGAGTTGGGCGAGGGTCCAGAGTTGCTGGGCCGAGGCAAGGCCGCCGAGTTCATGGTTGTGAGCAGCGCACCAATGGCGGGCGTTAGCTTCCGACCGGAAGAAGAGAATAGTGGCTCAGGTGTAGCCAATGGCATCCCACCAATGCGCGGCGGGAACGGTAAAATGGGCAATCGCGGGGGTAGGCTGAAGCTGACCATCGGTTACGTAGAGGTCGAGGGGCACATCGGTGTCGGCGCAAGTGGTGGCAATATGTGCATCTTTGCCCAGCATCGCCGCGATACCAAGCGCATCCCACGCGCAGTTGGCCCACCACGATTGCCCGCCCACCGTCACGCGGAAGGGGGTGGGTATGGCGGAGAAAGGCATCGCTATCCACACCTCGTTGCTATCTGGCCTCAGCACGATGACATGACCAGCGACCAAGCGATGGTAAGCAGCTTCAACCTTGGCAGGGGTGAGGCCGAGGGCAATCGCCGTCTGCTCCACAGTCGGGGGTTGGCTGGTATTAGCAAAGGTGTTATAGATATGTAGGCGAACATTGCGGTCGAGTTCAACGTGAGCAGTCATAATCACCAGCCCTCGTGGTGCAAGAATGTTTCATCCGCCACCCGCCCCCGCTTCAGCGACGGCGAACGCTTGTCCGGCGCGGGGTGGCCGACAGGGATGACCCCTACCGGAGTCCACTCTGCCGGAATGCCGAGCAGTTCGCGCAGCGCATCGAGGTCGAACGCCCCGGCGAAGCCCGCCGCCAGTCCCTCGTTGACCACTGCCAGCAGCAGCACCATCACCGCGCAGCCCACATCCATGTGCCAGTAGGGGACGGGCCAGTCTATCTCCTTCTCGTCTGGCCCCTTCTTGTCCGGCTCATTGTAGCGACGGTGATAGGCGGCCTCGCTGGTCAGGGGGATGACCTGCACCGGGGCTTGCGAAATCCAGTTGCCGTAGCCGCTCTCGCTGTAGAACTCCTCGCCGCAAATCCGCGCCACCTGCTGGCGTAGCTGTGGGTCGCTAATCACGATGAAGGCTTGCCCCTGCGTGAAGCCCGCGCTGGGGTAATGGCGGGCCAGCTCGACCAGCCGGTCTATGGTCGCCACATCCACCGGCTCATCGGTGAACTGGCGCACCATCCGCCGCTTCAGCACCACCTCGGTGAAGTCCATAACCCCTCCCGATTTTAGATTTTAGATTTTAGATTTTGGATTGAGGTATGTAAGATTCCCCTCCCGCCGGGAGGGGCTGGGGGTGGGAGCGAGTCGCGCAAGTCGCCCACCCCACTTCCCCGCTGCGTGAGTCTGCTTATTTCCGCAACAATTGCCCCGCGATGACGGTGCGTTGTATCTCGGAGGTGCCCTCGTAGATGCGGGTGATGCGGGCATCGCGGTAGATACGCTCGACGGGATAATCCTTGACGTAGCCGTAGCCACCATGTATCTGCAAGGCTTTGTCGGCGCAACGGGTGGCGAGTTCGCTAGCATACAGCTTCGCCATGCTGGCCTCGATAGTGACGCGCTCGCGCTGGTCCTTCTCCACTGCGGCGCGATAGACCAGCAGGCGGGCAGCTTCGATTTCGGTCGCCATGTCCGCCAGCATGAACTGTATCGCTTGGTACTCGCTGATGTAATGACCGCCCTGTTCGCGCTGCATCGCGTAGCGGGTGCCCTCATCCAGTGCGGACTCGGCGATGCCCAACGCTTGGGCGGCGATACCGATGCGCCCCCCGTCCAGCAACGACAGGGCCAGCTTCAGCCCGCTGCCCTCCGCGCCGATGAGGTTGGCGGCGGGCACGCGACAATCTTGGAAGATGAGCGCGGTGGTATCTGAGGCGCGAATGCCCAGCTTCTCCTCCTTCTTGCCCACGCTGAAGCCGGGGGTATCCTTCTCCACAAGGAACGCGCTGATGCCCTGCTTGGGGGCGACATCGGGGTCAGTGACGGCGAAGACGAGGGCGAGGCCGCCGCTCTTGCCGCTGGTAATCCAGATTTTGCTGCCGTTCAGCACGTAATCGTCGCCGTCGCGCGTGGCGGTGGTTCGCATCGCTGCCGGATTGCTGCCCGCCTGCGGTTCGCTGAGGGCATATGCGCCGATTATCGCGCCAGATGCGAGGCGGGGCAGATACTTACCCTTCTGCTCATCGCTGCCTGCGCGGACAATCGAGGTGGCGACCAGCGAGTTGTGGACGGAGATGATGGTGCCGAGCGCGGGCATCACCTTGTTAATCTCCTCCAGCACTAGGATGTAGCTGAGGGTATCCACCCCCACCCCACCATACTGTTCGGGGATGAGCAGCCCGAAGAAGCCGAGGTCCGCCATCTTCTTCACCTGCTCCACTGGCAAGCGTTGCTGCTCATCGCACTCCTGCGCGACGGGGCGCAGCTTCTCGTCGGCGAACTGGCGAGCCATCTGCCGCAGCATGGTTTGTTCTTCGGTCAGGGTGAGGTTCATGGGGGTACTCCTTTGGGCCTTGTTTAAACCTACGCGCCATTCTCCATTATTTGCTCATAGACAGCATTTCGCACCAAGATGTTCAAGAGCGTGTATCCCTCGGCCAAAGGTCAGGGAAGTGTGCTTTAACCTTAGCAATTAGCTCATCGGGAGTCATACTTTGACCGGGTTGCTCGGTAAGGTCGGCCAGCCGAATGTGTTCCTCCGCGCTCATGCCGGGGGTAACATCTTCCAGCTTCAAAGGTAGGTCAGCCCGCTCAAGTATAGCTTGGGTCTCTAGCGCATTAAGCGCATACTCGGTGAGCGGAACATCGCCTCGCACCTCATCCAGCAAGGTGCGAAGCTCATCGGGCAATTCAAGAGTGATGGTGCTCATTGTACTCCTCCTGTCCTTATGTCTCATGGCTAGAGGTTATCCTTAGCCTCGCGCAGCAGGTGGCGGGCGATGACCAGCCGCTGGATTTCGCTGGTGCCCTCGCCGATTTCGGTGAGGCGCACATCGCGGTAGTAGCGTTCGACCGGCATCTCGGTGGTGTAGCCCATCCCCCCGTGTATCTGGATCGCTTGGTGGCAGGCGCGTTCCGCGATTTCCGAGGCGAACAGCTTGCCCATCGCCGCCTCCTTGCCGAACGGCTGGTGATTATCCTTCAGCCACGCCGCTTGCCAGACCAGCAGCCGCGCCGCCTCTATCTGGGTCGCCATGTCGGCCAGCTTGAACTGGATCGCTTGGAAGTTGCTAATCGGTTGGCCGAACTGGTAACGCTCCTGCGAATACTTCAGGGCGGCATCGAGCGCGGCTTGAGCCAGCCCCACCGCCATCGCCCCAATGCTGATGCGCCCGCCGTCGAGGATAGCAAGGAATTGCTTGAAGCCCGCGCCCTCGCGCCCCAGCAGGTTCTCGCGGGGGATACGCACGTCTTGGAAGAACAGCGGGGAGGTGATAGACGAGCGCAGCCCCATCTTGTCCTCATCCTTGCCAATGGTATAGCCGGGAGTGCCATTTTCCACGATGAAGCTGCTGATGCCCGCCGACTCGGTAAGGGCAGTAATCACGGTGATGCGGGCGACGCGGCCATTGGTGCAATATATCTTGCTGCCATTGATGACCCACTCATTGCCTTCCCGCCGCGCCATTGTCTTCGTGCCGCCCGCATCGCTGCCCGCGCTCGGTTCAGTCAGGCCAAAGCAGCCCAACGCCTTGCCGGATGCAAGGGGGACGAGGTACTGTTGTTTCTGCGCCTCGTTGCCGAAATAGTAGATTGGCCCGCTGCCCAGCGAGATGTGCGCGGCAAGGCCGAGGGCAAGGCTGCCGTCCGCCCGCGCAATCTCCTCGACGGTGAGGGCATAGGAGAGGGTATCGAAGCCCGCGCCGCCATACTCTTCGGGGTAGGGCACGCCGAGGAAGCCGAGTTCGCCCATCTGCATCATAATGTCCATGGGGAACTCGTGGCTGTGGTCGCGCTGCTTTGCGCCGGGGACAATCACCTCAGTGGCAAAGTCGCGTACCGCCTCGCGCAACGCCTTCTGTTCACGGTTAAGTTCAAAATCCATGATGTGGTAGATACCTCCTTGTATCTAGGCGAAGATAGAATGAAGCATCGAGGTCTGGCCCGACAAGGCGCAACGTTGCGCCTCGCCCCCGCCGTCAGCAACCCCAACATAAGGGTAAGATGAGCTAATTATAGCATACGTGGTGGGGGAGCGTCGAGTCTTGACCGAAGCATACTGTTGATGTACAATGTTGGCACTATGACCGACCAGCGCGAACAACTAGAGCAGGCCATCGCCAACATCGAAGCGCAACGCGCCAGCTTGGGCGACGCGGTGGTCGACACCACGCTGGCTGCCTTGCGCGACAAGCTGGCCGCGCTCGATGCTGCCCCCGCCACCCAGCGCAAGCAGGTCACGGTACTGTTCGCCGATGTGTCCGGCTTCACC
>JBBSEE010000170.1:0-6176 GCA_038239995.1 Chloroflexia bacterium
AAGGTAGAGCCATCCTTACGATAGAGCAGGAACTCGCTGCGGAAGGGCAGGGCATGGCGACGCGCCGTCCGCATCTGCTCCAAAGCGACCGCGTCGGTGTCGGGGCCGCGCATGGTGGATTGAGGCTGGCCGATAATCTCGGTGGCCGAATAGCCGGTCATCAGGGAGAAGGAGCGATTGGCATAGAGTATTACCGGGGTGCCTTCGGCGGGGGCATCGGTAATGATAATCGCATCGTTGGCATTATAGAGGCCCGCTTCCAGTAGGCGGAGTTGCTGCTCGTGCTTTTTGCGCTCGGTGATGTTGCGGGCGATGGTCTGGGTATACAGCGGGTTGCCCGCCCCGTCGTAGACAATCCCGGTATTCATCTCGAACAACACTTCATCGCCATTAGCAGCTACTACACTACGCTCAAAGAGGGGCAAGGTTTGACCGGCAACCAAGTCCATCCAAAGTTGGATTGCGTCACCTAGTTCAGCGGGAGCGATAAAATCGGTAAAGGGCAGGTCGCTAATATCTTCGTTCTGATAGCCCAGTATCTGAAGGAGTTGCGGGTTCGCGCCGATGAGCTTACCTTCAAGGTCAATCAGCAGCACCCCATCGCTGGTATAGTCGAACAGGGAGCGGTAACGTTGCTCACTTTCGCGCAGTTCCTGCTCAATCTGCTTGCGAATGGTGATGTCTTGAAACGCCCCAATCAGGCTGATATGGTCGGGGCTGGGTTGCACCTGCTCCGGCTTGATGTAGCAGGCCAGCCAGCGCACCTCGCCACTCTTCTGGCGGATACGGAACTCAGCGTTGCTCGGTTGGCGGGTCTCAATCGTATGCTGGAACATCGCTTGGACGAGAGCAAAGTCGTCGGGGTGGACGAGGCCACCCCAGCCGTTGTTCGCGTTCAACTCCTCCAGGCTGTAGCCGCTCATCCCGAACGAGTCGTCGGCGATGCTCTGGATGAGATAGTGACGGTCGCGGTCCACCAGTATAGTGTAGATATAGTCGGAGGTAAGGGCGGCGATGTCGTGGTAGCGTTGCTCGCTGAGGGCCAATGCTTGCTCGGCGCGACGACGCTCCTCTAGCTCGCGGGTGGCGGCGGTGTACAGGTTGGCGTTGTCGAGGGCAATCGAGGCTAGCTCGGCGAACTGGCCCAGCAGCAGCATTTCCTCGTCGCTGAAGCGGCGGCTGGGTTCGAGGTAAGCAAGGCCAATTACCCCTACCACCCGCTTGCCCGACTTGAGCGGCACGCCTACTACCACGTGCAGGTTAGAATAATCGGCGTTTTGGGAGCGGTTCGACCAGCGGCCATAATCCTCGACCATCATCGGTTGGCCGGTCTGCCATACCATCCCCCCTATCCCCACCCCGCGGATCAGTTCCCGACCCACCCCGTCGCGGAAGTTGCCGGTGCCAATCCGCACCACCATGCGGTCGCGCGTCGCGTTGACGAGGTAGACATAGCCGTGTTCGGTAGCCATCAGGGTGCAGGCGCGGTCCATAATCGCTTCCAGCAATTCGTTGACATCGAGGCGGTTCATGACCGCGAGGGCGGTTTCGTGCAGAGCGGTGAGGTAATTTTGCTGCCGCAAGCGCATGGTTGCCACCCTGCTCTGCTCGTCGGTATCGCTGGTAAGTGGAGATGTATCATCAGGGGGGGTAGTAGGGGAAAGAGGGTGTGCTACGCTCCGCCGCCGCTGAGGGGAAGATGCGGGGGTGGGCAGCGGGTGAGCTGAAGGCGGGTGATGATTACGTTTCTTGGTTGCCATTTTGAGGTTATGCCGGTGGCAGAGATATGAGTTAGTGGTGAGGTCGAGTTTGCCACAGCACGATGCGGCGCGATGGTCTGAGAACAAAGGTTGTGCGTTCGATACAGGAGGTACACGCCATACCGCCTGCACACTCACCCCGTTTCCCCACCGCCGCTAACCGCGCTTATGCTTTGACTAAAGAGTATACCAAGCAAAGGGGCGGCTGTCAACGTTTAGCAGTGATAATAACTGGCAATCGTTGCAGCTTGTACATTCATGGTGGGGTGTGGGGATTAGCCACGTTCGCGGGGGCGATATTGCACCGCCTCGGCAATGTGGGTAGCCTGAATCGCGTCGCTGCCCGCGAGGTCGGCGATGGTGCGGGCCAGCTTGAGGATGCGATGGTAGGCGCGGGCGGAGAGGTGCAGTTGGCGCACCGCCGCCTTGAGCAGGCTCTGGCCGGTAGCATCGAGGGGGCAGAACTCGCGCACTTGGGCGGGGTTCATCTCCGCATTGGTCATCGCTTGGCCCTTGAATCGGTCGCGCTGCCGCTGGCGGGCCGCTTCGACGCGGGCGCGAATGTCGGTGCTGGGTTCGCCGAGACGGTTGTCGGCCAGCTTCTCATACTCCACGCGCGGCACTTCGGTATGAATGTCAATGCGGTCTATCAGCGGGCCGCTGATGCGCTTCTGGTAACGGGTAATCATCGTGCTGCTACAGGTGCAGGCTTTCACTGGGTCGCCCGCATAGCCGCAGGGGCAAGGGTTCATTGCGGCGATGAGGGTGAAGTTGGCGGGGAAGCTAACCGTACCGGCGGCGCGGGATATTGTGACCACGCGGTCTTCCAGCGGCTGGCGCAGCGTCTCCAACGCCTGCTGGCTGAACTCCGGCAGCTCGTCGAGGAACAACACCCCATAGTTGGCGAGGCTGATCTCGCCGGGGCGAGGGAAGCGGCCACCACCCACCAGCCCGGCGTGGCTAATCGTATGGTGGGGGGCGCGGAAGGGGCGTTGGCGCACAAGGGGGCGGTCGGCGGGCAGCATCCCACCCACGCTGTATATCTTGGTGACTTGCAGCACCTCGTCGTTGGTCATGCGGGGGAGGATGGTGGGCATAGTGCGGGCGAGCAGGGTCTTGCCACTGCCGGGCGGCCCCGACATTAGCATATTGTGTCCCCCCGCCGCCGCCACCTCCATCGCCCGCTTCACGTGTTCCTGCCCCTTGATGTGGCTCATATCCGCCTCGTAGTGGGGTTCAGCGGCGGCATCGAGCAGGGCGGGGTCGGGCTGGTAGGCGGCGATGTCGCCGAGGCCATTGAGGTGGGCGACCAGTTCGGCGAGGGATTTCACCGGGATGATGTCAATATCCTGCACCAAGCTGGCTTCCGCCGCGTCGGAGTAGGGCACGAAGCAGGTTCGCAGGCCACACTCGCGGGCGAGGCTGACCATGGGCAGCACCCCGTCGGTGTGACGCACGCTGCCGTCCAGCGATAGTTCGCCGAGGAACAGGGCGCGGTCGAGGTCGCCGCCAATCTGGTCGCTGGCGGCGAGGATGCCGAGGGCGATGGGCAGGTCGTAGGCTGGCCCCTCCTTCTTGATGTCGGCGGGGGCGAGGTTGACGGTGACGCGCATACTGGGGAAGACGAGACCGCTGTTGCGGATCGCGGCTCGTACCCGTTCGCGGCTCTCCTCCACCGCCTTGTCGGGCAGGCCCACAATCGTGAAGCTGGGCAACCCCCGCGCGAGGTCTACTTCGACTTGGATTAACGCACCCTCTAGGCCAATGATGGCACAACTGACGACGCGGGCAAGCATGGGCGGGTTCTCCTTCCGAGGCTGAGGATGATTTGATGATGACGGAAGGATTATAGCACAATTACTTTTGCGGCGGCAACTACACTTTTGTGAGCGGTTTCGTGAGCAGCTTTGCAGAAATGTGTAAATCACATCCCTTTACTCTTGACAAGACAGCTACCTATGTGTTAATATTACACCTGTTGGTTTGGTGTATATTTGACACTTACTTGTGAAAAAGGAGACAAACGAATGTCCGCGATTAGCATAGATAGCAAGACCGCCGAAACACTGGTGGTGGAGCAGCACGGCACCGAGGCGATACCTCTAGGTGAGCGGCACGGCAAGGTGGGGCAGCTATTCACCCTCTGGTTCTCGGCCAACCTCGGTATGCCCGCGTGGTTGGTGGGGGGGTTGGCGATCGTGTTCGGCCTCAGCCTCGGTGATGCGCTGCTGGCGATTATCGTCGGCAATGTGATTGGCTGCACCCTCGTCAGCCTCGCCTCGGTGATGGGGCCAATCACCGGCGTGCCCCAGCTACCGCTTACTCGCCGCAGCTTCGGGCGGTTCGGCGCGTATCTGCCCGCGTTCTTGAACTGGCTGAGTTGCACCGGCTGGTACGCGATTAACAGCGTGCTGGGCAGCTTCGCCCTCGCCCGCCTGTTCGGGTTCGACTTCCTGCCCGCCCTGCTGGTGTTGAGTGCCGCGCAGATAATCCTCGGCATCTACGGCCACAACCTCATCCACGCCTTCGAGCGGGTGATGGCGGTGGTGCTGGGCGGGTTGTTCATCGTCATGTACGTGGCGGCGTGGCCGCAAGGCATCGCCAACTTCGGGGCGGCGGCTAAAGTGGAGGGCGCAACCCACTTCGGTCTGCTCCTGCTGCTGATTACTGCAGTTGCCAGCTATGTGTTCAGTTGGTCAACTTACGGCGCGGATTACTCCCGCTACCTCCGCCCCGACACCAGCAAGGGCAAGGTGTTCGGCTATGTCTTCCTCGGCAGCTTCCTCTCCTGCGTGCTGGTCGAGTTCCTCGGCGCGATGGTCACGAGCGTGAGCGGCGCGGCGGTAGCCCCGATTGACCGCGTGGTCAACATCGTGGGCAGTGGCCTCGCCGTCCCCGCCCTAATTGCCATTGTGCTGGGCACGATGACCGCCAACGTGCTGAACATCTACACCGGCGCGATGTCACTGTTGACCATGGAGTTGCCGGTCAAGCGGTGGATGAGCGTGGTGGCGGTCGGCATTCTGGGCGGGGTGTTTACCTACTACCTCGGCGTGAGCAACCTTGCCAGCAGCTATGAGAACTTCCTGCTGCTCATCTCATATTGGATTGCCCCGTGGCTGGCAGTGGTGGCCGCCCGCTTCTTCATCCTCAATCGGGGTAAGGACAGCGACGCGGCGGCAGCGCGACTGCCCATTCAGTGGGCAGGTCTCGCCGCCTTCCTGCTCGGCATCGCGGTGAGCGTGCCGTTCATCAGCAACCCGGTGTTCAGTGGCCCGTTCGCCGCATGGTTCAGCGGCGGCGATGTCGCCTACTACATCGGCTTCGTGGTCGCGGGGGTCGTCTACCTCATCTTTGCCCGCCTTGCCCCCTTGCCCCAAGCTAAGGTCGAGGCCCAGCGGGTGGTGGGGTGATAACGGCAAACATGGTATTTAGCTGGGGGCGCATACCAGTGCGCCCTCGCTTTATCTTCTCTTGTGCCACTATCCAACAACTTTGCTAAATAAATGTATCAACAGCAATCCGAATATGCTATAATGGGGGTACATCTAATTGTAACAATTGGCTGAGGGCGAGATGGGGATGAGAGGCATCTCCAGCACGCCCACAAGTATAAGCACAAAATCAAGGAGGATTACACATGAACCGAGTTGTACGAGTTGTGGCGGTAGTAATGCTGATGGCCCTGATGCTAGGGACAGCAATCGGGCACCAAGCCAAGGCCGCGCCCCTCAAGGCGGCGATGACCTCGGTGGACATCATGGACTACAAGTTCAGCCCCGCCAGCGTCAACGTGGCGACAGGCGACACCGTGATGTGGACCAACAAGGGTGCGGAGAAGCACACTGTCACCGCCGACGATGGTAGCTGGACCTCTGGCGACATTGCCGCCGGGGGCACCTACAGCCATACCTTCACCACTGCGGCCACGGTTGGCTACTACTGCAAGTATCATGGCTCTGCCGATGGCAAGGGCATGGCGGGCACGGTAGTGGTTGCTGCCGCGATGGCTGCCACCGCCAGCGTGGATGCCGATGACCAACCAGCGGGCGCGACCATTGTGGTCAAGAAGGTAATGGCCGACCAAGACGGCTTCGTTACCGTTCATGCCAACACCGCCGACAACAAGCCCGGTGACCAACTCGGTCACACCGCGGTCAAGAAGGGTGAGAACCTCAACGTTAGCGTCGCCCTCAGCCCCGCTCCCAAGGCTGGCGACAAGGTGTGGCCGATGCTGCACATTGACGCTGGTGTTATCGGCACCTATGAGTTCCCCGGTGCCGACGCTCCGGTGATCATCAACGGCAACATCGTGATGAAGCAAATCACCCTCGGTGCCGCGATGGCGGCGACCGCCAGCGTGGATGCCGATGACCAACCGGCGGGCGCGACCATTGTGGTCAAGAAGGTAATGGC
>JBBSEE010000171.1:0-6154 GCA_038239995.1 Chloroflexia bacterium
GCCCACATTAGGCCGCCCGATAATGGCGCAGCGTAGGCCCTGTCGGTAGATGATACCCGCCCGCGCTGTATCCAACAGGCGGGCCACGCTGTCCGCCGCTTGCGCCAACTGCGGCTGCACATCGGGGGTGGGCACATCATCTTCGGGGAAGTCGAGGCTGGCTTCGAGGTGGGCCAATCCGGCTAGCAAGATGGCCCGCGCCGCCCGCACCTCGTCACTGAGCCGCCCACCTAGTTGCCCCAAGGCAGCATCGAGGGCGGGCCGCGTCTGGGCAGTGATGATGTCCAGTACCGCCTCGGATTGGGCCAAATCGAGCCGCCCATTGACGAAGGCCCGCAGGGTGAACTCGCCCCCCTCCGCCGCCCGCGCCCCCGCCCGCAACACCGCCCCCAAGATGCGCTGCATATTCGCCGCCCCGCCATGCCCGCTAATCTCTACCACATCCTCGCGGGTGTAGCTGCGGGGAGCCTGCATATAAGCGACCATCACCTCATCTATCGTCGCCCCGTCGTCGGGGTCGTGGAGGTGGCCGTAGTGGAGGGTGTGCGAAGGCAACTCCGCGCCATCAGCCAATAGCCGCGCCGCAATCGCTCGCGCCTCTGGCCCGCTGAGGCGCACCACGCCGATACCCCCCTCACCGGGCGGGGTAGAGATGGCGGCAATGGTGTCGGTGGTGTACATCGTTAGGTCAATCTTTCTCACGCCGATGCTGCTTGCAACTTATCCAATATCTGCCTGCGGGTGGGCACCCCCGCCAGCCCTGTCCCCTCCACCGCGCAGGCCCCGGCAGCGCAGGCGAAGCGGGCGGCGGTGGCGACATCGTTGGTCTCGTGCAGGGCGCAGAGGAAGGCGGCGGCGAACACATCGCCCGCGCCGGTGGGGTCGAGTTGATGGGCGGGGAAGGCGGGCTGCTCGGCGGCCACCTCGCCCTGCTGATAGACGATTGCCCCCTGTTCGCCGCGCGTGATGGCGGCAAGGGGGGCGAGTTGGGCGAACTGGGCGGCAAGCTCAGGGGCGGCGGCCACATCCTCTGCACTGAAGATGAGCGCGTTGATGTGGGGCAGCAGCCGCGCCGCCTCCGGCCACTGGCGGAAGAACACCTTGCCCATATCATCGCGCCACTCGCGCAGCCAGCCCTGCGGCGTAACCCCCACCAGCCCACCCTGCCGCCCGCGCAGCAGGTCTAGGACCTCGCCCTCGTCAATCTCGCGGGCGATGGGGGCAAGGTGGACTATCCCCGCCGACCGCCACGATGCGGGCAGCAGCTTCAGGTTGACCGGCCACGCCCACGCCTGTAGGTACTGCTGGCGATGCCCGCCGTCATAGACGTTCTCGAAGGTGGTGGTGGCCGCGCTCGGCTGCTTGATAACCTCGATGCCGGGCAACGCCTCGCGCAATCGCTGGTCGAACTCTGCGTCGCCACTGGCGGTGCGGGTCAGCAGCCCCACTCGCTGGCCGAGGTTGCGGGCCATCAGCGCGGCGTACAGCACGGTGCCGCCCAGCCGATAGTCACCATCCGGCTGCACGTCCTTGCTGATATGTCCGATGAGCAGGTAGTTCAACATAAGTGATGAGTGATGAAGTAAGGTTTGAGGTTTGAGGTTTGAGGTTTGAGTGCAGTAGGGGCAGGTTGCACTCGCCCCCCCGAAAACGGACAGCCAACGGACGGTTCAGCGGACAAGCGGACCAACGGACGGCTGATGTAGGGGCGGGTTGCACTCGCCTCGCCGGAGCGCATCAACGCCGATTGCATCTGGGGAGGGCGGCGCAGCGCGAATACATCAGGGGGTCTGGGGGTAAGCCCTCAGCTGGTGACAGGCGCAGCGGCCCATCGTAACTGCGTGGATACGGGCACACTACTGCGCTTGGCGGTTTGAAAATGATGGTCAGCCACATTCACCATCACCTGCTGGGGGTCAACCCCCCAGACCCCCGCTTGTCCCCTACTTTTCATTGGCATCGAATGTAACAGAGAGGGAATAAAAATGGGGCGCATCATGCAGATGCGCCCCAAAGCTAACAAGGTTATACCAATCATCAAGCAAATGAGGCTTTTATGTAGGGGGCGCGATTTATCGCGCCCATCTGTTCTTACTCCTCGGTAACTTCGACCGGGGCGGGGGAGAAGTAGGGGTTGCTATCGCCGCCCTCGGCCTGCTTGGGGACATAGTTCTCATCCTTGACGAGGATGACAACGCGCCGCTCCTTGCCCTCGCCGGTGCTTTCGGTGTAGACATCGGCGTGTTCCTGCAAGGCAAGGTGGACGATGCGCCGCTCCGCCGGGGGTAGCGGCTCCATTTCGTGGGGAGAGCCACTCTGCACCACCTCGTCGGCAAGGCGCAGCGCAAGGCTGGTAAGCTGCTCGGTACGGCGCACGCGGTAGCCCTCGACATCAATCACCACCCGCTCCCATACCTTCAGCTTCTTGTGCAGCATCACGTTCAGCACGAATTGGAGGGCACTGAGGTTGTCACCATGCTTGCCAATCAGCAGCCCCTTGTCGGCAGCATCCACATCGAACACCTCAAGCACTAGGGTCTTGGGGTCGGCCATCCCGGCGGGCGTATCCTGCTGGGGGTCGCGCTGGGCCACCTTGGCGGGAATGTCCATCAAGTCGAGCAGGTCTTCGAGGGTCTCACCGGCCATGCGGGCACTCTCGTCCTGATAGGTGGCGAGGGTGGCTTGGCGGGCACTGGGGATGATGCGCGGCCCGCGGTCATCGCGCCCCCGCTCGTCACGCCCCCGCCCCCAACCACCGCCGCCAGAGCGGTCATCTCTGGGTCGTCCATAGCCACCGCCCCCGCGCCGGTCATCGCGCCGTTGTCCCGTGCCCCACGCCCGCGCGGTCTGCGGGTTGAAGCGGCTGGGCGCGGCAGTGGTGGGGGGGGTGCCATATACAGGGCCGGGGCGACCATCGGGGGTGGTCGGTTCCACGCTGCGGGGGGCGACTTCCCCACCACGCTGCTGGGCCGCCTGTATCCGCGCCAATATCTCCGGCTTCAAGCTGACCCGTACCAAAGCCTCATCATCAGCCGAGGTGCCGCCGCTCAACACCTCGATTACGACCTCGTTGCGGGTGCGCCCCAGTTGCTCTAGGGCCAGCCTAACCGCTTCCTCTACCGTCTGTGCCTGTAGCTCGACGCTGTGCATCTTCTCCCCTTCCGTGTGCCGCTTCGCACACTGCCCGGTGTGGGCCTATCTTATGAGGTTTGAGGTTTGAGGTTTGAGTTAAGGCTGTAGGGACGAATGGTGGTTCGCTAACAACTCATGCCTCATGCCTCATCCCTCTATTTTCGCTTCTTCCGCTTGGCAATCATCTGCTCGTAGGTTAGCTGGGGGGCGGCGGGGCGGGGTGGGCGGCTGCTTGCGCTCACCTCCTCCTTCTCCACATCTATAACGGTGCTGCCGTTGCTATAGCCGTTGCCATTGGTGCTGCCGTTGTAGTATCCGCCCACAATCGTGGCGGTAGTACGCTTGCCATTGCTGGTGGCGGTGGTGGCCGCGCTGCTGGGGCGGGTAATCGAAGTGGTGGGTGGAGTCGTGCTGCTGCCGTTCTCCTTCGCCTTATCGCCGGGCGCGGGTAGGGCGCGGTTGGGGTCGCGGGTGCGCTGCTGCTCCTGCGCCTGCTCCATCAGCTTGCCCATTATCCCGCCCTTCTTCTTCTCCTTATTCGCGGCCACCTCATCGGCGGTCAGCTTACGCGGCATGAACTTGTCCATGTTCGCTTTGGGCAAGAAGGGGAGAATGTCGGACAGCGACCCCCAGCCAATCAGCCGATAGGACTGGAGGGCTTGCAGCACGCTAGAGGTGGTCCAGTACAGCACCGGGCCGGTCGCCCAGCCCCAATAGATGAAGGTGATATACAACGGGGTAATCATCATGATGTTGTTCATCATCCGCGCTTGGCTGTCCAACACCCGACCGGGCGGCAGGGCCATGCGCTGGGCGATTAGCTGGAAGATACCACTGGCGACCGGCAGAATGTGCAGGGGGTCGGCCCCGCTCAAGTCCGGAATCCAGAAGAAGCCGCGCGAGAAGATGGGGTCATGATTGTGCGACAGGCCATAAATCGCCGCGCTGAGGATGACGAAGATAGGGATTTGCAGCAGCAAGGGCAGACAACCCCCCAGTTGGCTAACCCCATACTGCTGGTATAGCTCCTGCGTCTCCTGCATCGAGCGGGCCTTGTCATCCTTGTATCGCTTCTGAATCTCGCGCACCATGGGGGCGAGAGTCTGCATCGTCAGCGACGACTTCATCGCCTTGTTGGTGATGGGGAAGGTGATGATGCGAATCAGTATCGTGAGGAGGATGATACCAAAGCCGGGGTTGCCCACCAAGCTGCTAAGTCCCCTAAGCACCCATTGAGTAGCTTCGACTAGCGGGAGGAAAATATCCATCAACTGCGCTCCTTGTGGTGGCGACTATACGACTGGGTCGTAGCCGCCGGGGTGGAAGGGGTTGCATCGGCCAATCCGCTTGATTGCCATCCAGCCACCCCTGAGTGCCCCATGCTTCTGCACCGCCTCGTAGCCATAGTGCGAGCAACTGGGGTAGAAGCGGCAGCTAGGCGGCAGCAGCGGGCCAATCAGTATCTGGTAAACCTTGATCAAACCCATAAATATGTACTTCATCTCATTACCCTTACTTGTTTTCACCCGCTGGCGGATTAGTATCCGGGGGGGTCAGGTTAGTTGGGGTCAGCAATCGGCTCTTGGTCAGCAATTCGTCCGCCGCCGCCCCCACCTCGGCCAGTCCGCCCCCCACGCAGGCGGCGCGGGCGAGGAGGAAAATGTCTACCCCAACCTTGAGGCGGGGATAACGCAGGCGGGCCGCCTCACGCAACAAGCGTTTGACCCGATTGCGAACGTGGGCCTTGCCCAGCCGCTTGCCCGCCGCCACCCCCACGCGGGTCAGACCCAACCCGTTGGGGCGAACATAGAGGGCGAGATAGCGATTGCTATAGTTGCGCCCCTGTTCGCGGGCCAGCGCGAAGTCGGCCTCTTTACGTAGCCGCTGTTCGCGCTTCATCCGGCCTAAGCGTCGGCGATGGTCAGCCGTTGGCGGTTCCTGCGCCGCCGGGCCGCGATTACCGCCCGCCCGCTGCGGGTTCGCATCCGCACCAAGAACCCGTGCGTGCGCTTGCGCGGCACCTTCTTCGGCTGATATGTCCTTTTCGGCATTAACTCGTCCCCCGTTCTTCTGATTTTAGATTTTAGATTGTGGATTGCTAGCATCGCCCCTCGCGCGGGGCATAATCGGGCCTCAGCGGGCCAACGCTGCGTTAGCGAATTATACCGCTTTTCACCGATGCCGTCAAATCCAGTTTGACAAGGGACGTGCCTATAGTATATGATTCACATCAGACGCTAATTGTTCCACTGCTTAATCGCATCGTTAGATTTGGGTTTCGTCATGGATAGCACATTTACTTCCACCCATCACCAATCGGACGGCCTTGTGCCTATCTCCACCGCCACCTTTGCCGACCTGTGCGATGCGGTGTATAACTTTGTGCCTAGCGCGGAACTGGACAAGGTGGAACGCGCCTATCAGTTTGCCGCCCGCGCCCACGAGGGCCAGAAGCGGCTGACCGGCGAACCCTATATCCAGCACCCCCTTGAAGTCGCTCTCATCGCGGTCAACCGTATCCACCTCGTCAACGATGATGCCCTCGCCGCCACCCTGCTGCACGACGTAATCGAGGATTGCGGGGTCAAGTTCGAGACGCTGGAGCGGGAGTTTGGCCGCACTGTGGCCCAACTGGTGGATGGCGTGACCAAGTTGGGCAACCTGCCCAAGATGCGAAGCGACGGCGAAGGGGAGCGCGACAAAGAGCGCATCGCCGAGCGGGAGCGCGAACACCAAGCCGAGAACCTACGCAAGATGTTCCTCGCCATGGCCGACGACCTGCGGGTGGTGTTCATCAAGCTGGCCGACCGCCTGCATAATATGCGAACCCTCGCCGCCCAACCCAAGCACACGCAGAAGCGCATCGCCACCCAGACCCTCGAAATCTACGCCCCACTCGCCAACCGCCTCGGCATGGCGGCGATTAAGAACGAACTGGAAGACCTCTGCTTCCAATACCTCAACCCCGATGAGTATGGGCGTATCAGCGGGGGACTGGCTGCCCGCAAGGAGAACCAAGAAC
>JBBSEE010000172.1:0-6140 GCA_038239995.1 Chloroflexia bacterium
AACTTCGGCGACCCCCAGAGCATCAGCAGCACCCTGACGATTAACGGTGCGAACGTGAACATCCTCAGTTGGCACGACACGGTTATCAACTTCACCGTCCCCATTACCGTGCCTACCAGCCCCAGCCCCGCCAACGTGGTGCTGAATGTGGATGGCAAGCTGTCGTTCATTGAGAACAACGCCGCCTTCACCGTGCTGCCACCCGCCAACACGCCTACCGCTACGCCCACCCTCACCCCGGTCGGCACTACCACCGCTACACCCGCCCTTACGCCAATCGGCACCATCACACCTACGCCCACGCCCACGCCTTAAGCAGTTACTCACCAACCGCCCTTCGGTCACGGTCAAGCCCGTCGCCGAGGGGCGGTAAACTCCCCGCCCGCCGGGAGGGCTAGGGGGTAGGAGCGCGTCGCAAGCACCCCTTAATTAGGAGCAAGCATATGGCCGCCACTGGACAGATCGAGCAGGTGAAGGGCAACCGCAGCCGCATCCCCCGCCCCATCCGCGATACCCTCAAGTACCGCGATTTGTTGCGTAACCTCGTGGTGCGCGACCTGAAGGTGCGTTATCGCGGCAGCGTGCTAGGGTTCATCTGGTCGCTGCTCAATCCCATCCTGATGATGCTGATATTCTGGTTCGTGTTCACCAGTATCCTGAAGAACCCCACCCCGCACTTCCCCCTGTTCGTGCTGGTCGCTTTGCTATCGTGGACATGGTGTGCCTCGACAGTCAGCAGTTGCGTGGGCAGCATCGTGGGCAACGGCAACCTCATCAAAAAGGTCTACTTCCCCCGCGAACTGCTGCCCCTCTCCACTGTGATTAGCAACGGCATCAACTTCCTGCTCTCGCTGCCCACTTTGCTGATACTGATTGTCTATTATCTGGTGGCAAATCCGCAGGATTACGGTCAGGTGATGGAGCTAACGGACAAGAGTAAGTTGCTGCTCACCAATCCGTTCAACTGGAACTTGCTCTGGATTCCCGTGCTTATCGTCGCGCAGGGGTTGTTCCTCGCTGGGCTGGGGATGTTCCTTGCCGCCCTCAACGTCTACTTCCGCGACACCTCAGTGCTGGTGGATGTGGGCTTGCAGGCGTGGTTCTTCCTCACCCCGATTATCTACGACCTCAGCCGCGTCACCGGCGAAGGCACTTCCACCACCCAGTACCTCTACTGGCTGAACCCGATGGCCTCGATTATCTCCAGTTGGCGCATCATCCTCTACAACGGCGGCTCGCCCGACCCCATCTTCATCCTCCGTATCATCATCACCGCGGTTGTCATCTTCATCGCCGGTTATGCCTTCTTTGCCCGCCTCAGCCGCTCGTTCGGCGAGGAGATTTAGGCGCGGAGTGAGGGAGATGAGGCATGAGGGATGAGTAGATAGTGTCAAACCTAACTTTTATGGCAGGCACATGAAAACTAATGCCCCCAGCGGGGGTTGGGGGAGAAATGTTGACCGACGGTCATGCTGGTCGGAAGCAGGGTTGGCTAGATTAGGCCCGCTGCTTACGATTAACATGGTCCGCGCTTCAAGATTTCTCCCCCAACCCCCGCTGGGGGCTTGAAAGTTGGGGACACGTTTTGCTACTTAACGCTCATCCCTCATGCCTCACTTGAGCGTGACCATGACCGGGATGGTGCCGCTGCCGCTGTCGAGGCTGCCCAACGCCTTGCCGATGACCGCGCCGAAGGCGGCGGACTTGTCCGTGACCTTCATCGCCATCCCCGGCTTGCTGCTGGTGGTGAGCAGGTCGCCGACATGGATGGGGCCGTTCGCGGCATCCACCTTCACTGCCTTGTACGCCCCTAGCGTGACTACCCCCATATACTCGCCGGGGTGGATAACGGTGGCGGAGTCGTAGTAGCCCCCCTGCTGCTGAGAGCCAACCGGGGCGGAGGGGTCGCCGGGCACCCAGTGCATATCCACTACCCCCAGCACGCTGCTGTCGTACTCCTTGCTGGACAAGCCCACCCCCGCGACGGGGATGTCGCCAATTATCGCTGCCTGCGCCCCCGCGGAGGTGGCGACCGCAATATCGCCGGGGTGCAGGTCGGTATTACCCATATTCTGCATGAAGTCCACCACGTAGCCGCTCTTGGGGCCAGCCACTACCAACGGGCCGTATATCTTCACCGTGTTCGTCACCGTGCTGGTGAAGGGGTCGCCGACGAGGAGGCCGTTGCTGTTCTGCATGATGTAGACCCCCGCGAACTTGCGGGTGCTGGTGTCGTGCGAACCGAACCATGCACCGTTATCGTGGTCGGACTCGCCAATCATCGCCACGCTATTGGGGATATGATTAACCGGGTCGTCACCATAGGCGTAGCCGTCCACGCCGACGTTGAGGAACTCAGTGGTGCGGGCCGCGCCGTTGCCGCTGGTAGTGCCATAGAAGCTGGCCGCGCTGCCAATCGCGGTATGCACGTGAACCGGCAGGTAATCGTCGTTGTTGTTGGGGTTGGTGGTGGTAATCGCGATGCCGGGGCGGACGCGGGTGTTCTCCACGTAAATCGCCATCTGCCCGCGCAACACTTGGTAGTTGGGCACATAGTAGGGCAGATTGTTGGGCGGCACACAGGGGCCAGCGGGCGGCTGATTGCAGGGGAAGCCGCTGACCACACCATCGTTGAACAGCGTGTCGGTGGTGGTATAGTAGAAGCTGCCCACTGGCACATCTTGGAAGTGCTGAGTATATGACGGGGCCGCTGGGTGCGAACCGGCCAGCCCATTGTTGCGACCACTGGGGCGGTTACTGCCCCCTTGATTGGTCGATGCAGCGGGGTTGTTGCGCCCCACATTGGCCGCGTCCGAGCCGCCGCTGACCATGAAGGTGAGGGCCAGCACCAACGCCCCCACCGCCACCAGCCGCCCGATTACCCGATAATCATTGAACATTGCTGACATTTGCTTTCTCCTTTTCTATCGCTTGCCTCAATTTCGCACCCTCCGCCCCATCGCGCGGGGATGTATTACTATCCCACCATTATTAACGCCGCGACCGGACAAATTGGCACATAGATTGTAACCGATTATCACCCCGCCGACAATGCAGCAAGGCCAGCCCTTAGCGGCTGGCCCTGCTTGACGGTAAGTTTATGGTAAGGTTACTTGAGCGTGACCAGCACGGTAATCATGCCGCTGCCGCTGTCGAGGTTGCCCATCGCCTTGCCGATAATCGAACCCATCTTCGCCTTGGCCGGGTCGGCCTTCATCGCGTAACCAGCGTGCGAGCTGGTGGTGAGCAGGTCGCCGGGGTGGATTGCCCCGAAGCTGGCATCCACCTTGACTTGCTTGTACGAACCGAGCGTAACCACGTTGCAGTAGCCGCTGGCAGGTACATCGGTCGCGTCGGTGGCGTGCAGGGTGCCGACCATATCGGGGATACGATTGGCGATGTTCGCCACTGGGCTGAGATTGGTCTTGCCGTTCGTCTTCATCGCGGCGGCGTAGGCAGCGTGAGCATCGTTGTCCGCCTTCTGCTGCGCGTCATAGGCGGCTTTGGTGCCAGCATCGGGGACATACATCGCTTGGTCCACGATACCGACTACCGCGCTATCATAAGCAGTGGTCGCCTTGGTGATGCTGGGAACGGGGATTTGGCCGAGGACGGCATCGCTGCTGCTCCCCGCCATCACCACGACATCGCCCGGCTCCAGCGCGTCGCTGCCCGCGTTCTTCATTACGTCCACCACGTAGCCAGTCTTTGAGCCGCCGACCACGAGGTTGCCATCCATGTTCACGCCACCGCCAATAACCCGCACCGTAGTGAAGCCAGCGGTGCTAGCCCCCACGAAGTAGCCATTGAAGAAGCCATCAGTGGTGTCGCCCACGTACAGGTCGCGGTAGACACCGTTGGTAAAGTAGCCAGCGTAGGTGGTTGCGCCGCCTGCTTCGGAATCAAGAGCGGTAGTGCTGGCTTGGCCGGTGTAGATATAGACCCCAGTGCCGCCGCTGAAGTAGCCAGAGCGGTCGCCATCGGCAGCAGAACCCTCGACCGCGTAGCAGTTGTTGCCCGCAGTGTTGCACCGAGCATACAGGGCCTCGCCCCCAGAGGTAGTCTCGAAGTCAGCGGTGATACCGGCATTACCGCTGATGTAGAAGGGGGTGGTGCGGGCTAGGTCGATGAACTTCGCCATCTCCCCCCGACCCACCGTGCGGCTGGGGTCGTAGTAGGGCAGGTTGCCGGGGCCGACACAGGGGTACTGGGGGGCGGAGTTGCAAGGGTAGCCGCTGCTGATGCCTTCAGTGTACAGGTAGCTGGTGTAGTTGTACCAGAAGCTGCCCACCGCTACATCTTGGAAGTATTGGGTCAGGTTGGGGCTGTTCTTGCCGCTGTTGGGGGAGGTGGAGCCGCTCGATGCCGCGGCGCTCATCCCGCTGAGGACGAAGACGAGGGCGAAGATGGCGACGAAGCTAGCGAGGCTCTTGATCATACGGTTGTTCACGTTGCTGTTCCTTTCTTGGTGATAGCTAATGAGTAACACTATCGGACTGCGGTGAAGCGGTGAAACCGAGTTCGGGTGCGGGCCACAAGGGGTATAACTAGCCCGCCACCTCCTTTCTGTCGGCGCATCGCCCGCCAGCGTCGCCCTGCTAGCATGATTGCTTCGATTAGGTTCATACTTCTGCCACACTGCTGAAGCAGCACCTTGCGGCGCACTCCTCACTCGTGCAAATCGCATTATAGCACAACCTAATGACTTATACAATACCTCTTGAGGCTAAATCACAACTTTTTTGGTAAGGTTGCTAACTCTTGGCAGCAAAAGAGCCAGTCCGTAAAGGGCTGGCTCCTAGATTATTAGCACTGGTGGGGGCGACTCGCACCCACCCCCAACCCCTCCCGGTGGGAGGGGAGTTGCTTACCGACCCGCCATTGCGGGCTGCATCACCACGCCAGCGGTGGGGCGGGCAGGGGTGGTGGTCTGCGCCTGTAGCTCGGCGACTGGCACAATCTCCGGCTCGAAGTGCTGCATGGTGATGCAAGTGACGGGGCAGACCTCGATGCACAGGCCGCAGCGGATGCACAACGACTCGTCAATCAACATCGCCGCGCCATCGCGCCAGCCGAGAGCCTGTTGCAGCAACGGGTGGCTGGGGTCGTCGTTCACCGTGTTGATAGCATCGAACGGCACCATGAACAGCACACGGGGCGGGCAGATGTCAATGCAGGCGTTGCAGAGGATGCACATATTGCCGTCGAGGAAGATGTTAAGCTGACATTGCAGGCACCGCTTCGCCTCTTGGAAGGCTTCCTGTCGGGTGAAGCCTAGTTCCACCTCGCGTACCAGACTGCCGCGTTCGTCAATCGGTAGCTGGGGCATCTCCTGCCGCTCCACTGCGTCGTAGTCATCGCCCACTTCGAGGCGGCGGTTGGTGGTGTTCTTGCTCCAGATGCTGATTGGCTCGTAGTGCTTCTGCCGCACCGAGGTGGGGCCAAAAGCGTCCATGGCGGTTACCTGCACCGCCGCACTGCCCAAAGTTTGGGGCTGGCCCACCCGCTGGTATTCGACGGTGGCGATGTCCTCGGAGACGCGACGGTGATAGTCGGACACGTCCTCCCACTGGGGGGCGAGGCTGAACTTGCTGCGTAGCACCACTGGCTCTGGGGTCACGCCTTGCAGCCACTGGTCAATCGCAATCGCCGCCTTATGTCCGTCGGCAATCGCGCTAATCACGTTGCGGGCACCCTCGGTGTAGTCGCCTGCGGCGTAGAGGCCGGGCACGTTGGTGGCATAGGTGTTGCGGTCAATCTTGACCCGATTGCGGTTGAGGGCCACCCCTATCTCCTTGCCGGGGATATTGGGGTCGGCGTTCTGGCCGGTGGCGGCGATGACCGTATCCACATCCAAGATGAACTCAGTGCCGGGCACAGGCACGGGGGCGCGGCGACCGCTGGCATCCGGTTCGCCGAGGCGGTTACGGATGCACTTCAGGCCGGTGATGTTGCCCGCTTCGTCGTAGAGGATTTCGGTTTGGCTGACGAGGAAGAGGAACTCGATACCCTCGTTGGCGGCTTCGTCGGCCTCCTCCTCATAGACGGCCATCTCGTTGCGGCTGCGGCGATAGATGACGTAGACCTTCTCCGCCCCCATCCGCAGCGACGAGCGGGAGCAGTCCATTGCGGTAAAGCCA
>JBBSEE010000173.1:0-6125 GCA_038239995.1 Chloroflexia bacterium
CATTCACGGCGGCAGAGGCGAAGACGGCCATATCCGGCGTCGGGGTAGGGGTGGGGTCGGCGCGGGCGGGGTTGACGGCGAGTGGGTTGCTGCTGGCCGTGCTAGTCGGCTACTCGCTGCTGCAATTCACCCCGCAGTATGTCGCCAGCTTCCACGATTACAACGGGATTGGCCCGCAGGAGCGCGACACGGTGGCGGCGGCGGGCTTGCAACACGCGGTGGTGTTCGTGCAACTCGACCCTGCCACCCAGCGGCGTGACTATAGCCGCGTGTTCTGGCTGAACGACCCGTTGCTCACCAGCGGTAAGGTGATATGGCTGCGCGACCTCGGCGCGGCCCAAGACAAGGCCACCCTCATCCAATCCTTCCCCGGCTGGTCAGGCTGGACGCTGAATCGCACCCTACTCTTGGAGATTAAAGATTAAAGACTGAAGATGATGATGTAATCCGCTTTTTCTTTAATCTTTTATCTTTTATCTGTCTTTCCGTCCGATGGCGACCACCGAGATACCGATGGGGACATTGACGCGCTCTTCGATGGCGCGGACGGCGGGCATAATCACGTTGAAGAGGCGCAACTGGCCGCTGGGCAGGATGCGGCGGCGCAACAGGCGCGAGTTGACGAACCAGCCCAGCATTCCGGGGATGTTCATCGAAAATGAGCGTTCGATGCTGAAGCCTGCCGCCCGCATCATGCGTAGCACTTCCTTGTAGCGGTAGCGGCGATAGTGGTCGAGGTAGTAATCGAGCGTGCCATACAAGCGGCGGCCCTGCGGCACCAGCAGCAACAGCCGTCCGCCGGGGGCGAGGGCGCGGTACATATTTACCAGTGCCTTCTCATCGTCGGGGATGTGTTCCAGCACGTTGAGACAGACCGCCGTGTCGAACTCGCTGGCGGCCAGATGATCAACTAGCTCATCGTCGGTGATGTCGCCGATGGTGGGCATGATATGGTCGTGGTGCAGGTAGCGGCCCGCCACTGTTTCGATGGCTTCCGGCACCGGGTCAACCGAGACCACCAGTTCGCGGTCGCGGAAATAGTGGGTGAAGTTGCCCAGCCCGCAGCCGACTTCGAGGATGCGCTTGCCCACATACGGCTCCAGCCGCTGCCAAATCCAATCGTTGTAGCGGTCCACAGTCGCCATGCGGCGCAGGGTTTCGCTGCCCACCTGTAGGTCATCTATCGCTTGACCCTTGCTCAACCGCTTGGCCCGCAACTGTTCGGCGCGTTCCTGTTCGCGCAAGTACGCCCGCAACGCCCTAATCTTCGCCACTAAATCATCCCTCTCATCGCTATCTTTGATGCAGCGGCGGGCCGTCGCTGACCCGCGCAAGTTCCAGTTGGCTATTCCCCCACCTCAGCCCACGAAGCGGTACTTAATCAGTGCCCACAACGCCTCCGGCCCATCCTTCCAGATGTTCAGCTTCTTGCCCTCGATAGCGTCGCGCCCGGCGTAGGAAATCGGCACCTCGTAGATGCGAAAGCCGCGCCGCAGCACCTTGGCGGTGATCTCCGGCTCGAAGTTGAAGCGTTCGCACTCAATCTTGATACCCTGAATCACCTCGCGGCGGAAGGCCTTGTAACCCGTCTCCATATCGGTAAGGATAGTGTTGTAGAGGATGTTGGTAACGAGGTTGAGGGCCTTGTTGCCCATATAGTTGGCGAAGGCGAAGGCGCGGTGAGTACCGAGGAAGCGCGAGCCGTAGACCACCTCTGCCTTGCCCGCGTCAATGGGGGCGAGTAGCTGGGGGTAATCGGCGGGGTCGTACTCCAGGTCGGCATCCTGCACCAGCACGATGTCACCGGCGCAATACTGGAAGCCGGTTCGCAACGCCGCCCCCTTGCCCCGGTTGCGGGCATGGAAGAAGACGCGCACGGGGGTATCGTCGGCGGGTAGGTGGGTGAGCAGGTCGCGGGTGCCGTCGGTGGAGTAATCATCCACGATGATGATTTCCTTGTCGAAGGGGGTGGCTTTGACCCGCCTGACAATCTCCTCGATGGTATCGCGCTCGTTGTAGCAAGGGATAACGACTGACAAGTGCATTGTAGGGATAACTCCTTATGCTAATCGAAGTTACGCAGTTGAGGCTGGATTTGTGCCTGCTGGTGTAGAGGCGAATCGCATCCGCCCTGCCCAACTGCGTAACTACAATCTAATCAGGCTAGGTGGGCGATAGATAGGGCGGCCCTAACTTGGGCCGCCGCTATATTACCGTATGTGCTACGTATCTGTCAAACTCAGGCGGGGCGCAGAGCCTTGAGGCACTCGCCCAGCGCGGCGACCACGTAGCGGATGTCCGCCTCGCGCACGTAGCCCATATGCCCGATGCGGAAGATGGCATCCTTGAGGTGGCCCTGCCCCCCCGCGATGATAATCTTGTAGTTGGCCTCCATCCACTTGGCAAGCTGGCCGCTGGTCAGCCCCGCGGGGCAGTCGAAGCTGCCCACCGTGTTGCTGTAGCGGGCGGGGTCCTTGCAGAAGGGGGTGACACCGAGGGCGGCCACCCCTTCACGGCACATCGCCGCCAGCCGTGCGTGACGGGCGAACACGTTGCTGATGCCCTCGTCCATCATCAGGTTCAACGCCGCTTGCAGGCCATACATCACGCTCAGGGGTGGGGTGGAGGGGGTCTCCCACTTGTCCATGAACTTCTTGGCCTTGGTCCAATCCCAGTAGTAGCGGGGCAGGGTGGCATCCTTGTGCAGCTTCCATGCGTCGGGGCCAACCGACATCATCATCAGCCCCGGCGGGGTCATCCACGTCTTCTGGGTGGTAGTAAGCACCACGTCCACGCCCCAGTTGTCAATCTCCATGCTGATGCCGCCCATGCCGCTTACTCCATCCACCGCCAGCACCTTACCCATGCCCTTGATCACGCGGGCGAGGGCCTGTATATCGTTGGTTACGCCGGTGGAGGTTTCGTTCTGCGCCAGCGTCACCCCCTTGATGTCGGCGTTTTCGGGGCGACGCAGGAACTCCTCGACCACAGCGGGGTCGGCGGGTGTGCCCTCAGTGAACTTCAACTCCTCCAGCCGCAGCCCGAAGGCGCGACCGACATCGCCGAAGCGTTCGGCGAAGTCGCCGGTGGCAACGTTCAGCACATGGTCGCCGGGGGAGAAGAGGTTGACAATCGCCGCCTCCCAGCCGCCGGTGCCGCTGGCGGGGAAGATGAGCAGGTCGTTCTGAGTCTGGAACACCGCCTTGACCTTCGTCACCACATCCTGCACGAGGTCGCGGCACTCCGCGGTACGGTGGTAAATCATTGGGTGGGTCATGCCTTGCACGACGGCGGGGGGCAGGGGGGTGGGGCCGGGGGCGCGGAGGTTCTGGTACTGGGTGTAGGTCACTTGGTAGGAATCATTGACGAGGTCGCCATCTGCGGTGAAGTCGGACAGGTGGCCGTTGGTCTGCGCCTCGGTGGGCGCGAGGGTGGTCTCAGCCATGATACTCCTTTGCTATGGGTTAATCTTTTCGTCCTCTCGCTTAATTATACCGTTTGGGCGCGGGGGGTGTCAATTGTCAAAGCCCTCGGCTTTATGGTATGATATAGGCTGCAAGCTGCCAGCTTTGCTTTATACCATGAGATAAGGAAGGACCATGACCGAACCGATTCGTTTCTCGCCGCGCACCAAACTGTTCGTTGCCGCCGTGCTGCTGCTGTTCCTGATGCTGCTGCTGGGTCAACTCGCCAGCATCCTCACCCCCTTCATCCTCGCGATGCTGATGGCCTACGTGCTGAACCCGCTGGTGGCAATGCTGGTGCGGCGCACCCATTTGCCTCGCATCGTATTCGTCATCTCTCTCTACGCCCTGTTCGTGGGCGGGGTGGTGTGGCTGGTTTCGCTTGCCCCCGCGATTGCGGAGCAGGTGCGGCTGCTGCTTCGCAATCTGCCCAACTACCTCGACGACCTTCGCGCCAGCCTCGCCCGCATCGGTCTCACCCTCGACGACAACACCTACCTCAGCCTGAAGGATACCATCACTCGCCCCAAGCTGCCGGAGGGGCAGGGGATGCTGCTGGCCCGCAACGGGTTTGAGATTGCCCTGAAGTTCCTCGCCTTCCTGTTTGCCACCTTCTTCCTGCTGCTGGAGGGCGAACGGATTGTGGCGAAGATAAAGGGCGGGGTGCCGCGCCGCTGGCAGGCCGAGGTGCTGCCCCTGATAAACCGTATTGACGACACCGTGGGCGGCTGGGTGCGCGGCCAGCTTATCCTCGTGCTGGTGATGAGCGTGGCAACCTTCATCGCCCTCACTGTCCTCGATGTCAACTTCGCCCTGTTTATCGCGATTGCCACCGGCATATTGGAGACAATCCCCTACGTGGGGCCATATTCTGCCGGGGGGCTGGCGGTGTTCGTTGCCCTCGTGCAGCCCCATGCCCCCTTCGGCTGGTCCAACGTCACCCTCGCACTGATGGTCGCCCTCATCTACACGCTGTTGCGCCAGCTTGAGGACTACGTGATAGTGCCGCTGGTGATGGGCCGCGCGGTCAAGCTACACCCCATGATGGTGTTGTTCGCCGCGTTTGGGGGGGCAGCGGTGGCGGGGGTGCTGGGCTTGTTCCTCGCGGTGCCAACGGTGGCGATTATCAAGCTGCTGCTAGAGTTCATCTGGCCCAAGCTAGTCGCGCCGGATACCCCCTTCGAGGCTGAAGTGGTGGGGGAAGCCCATGACCTTGCCGACCTTGTGGCGCGGGGGGTGGCCGAGCCGAGCAACACCCCTAACGGTAAGGTGATGAGCATCGAGCCAGTGGCGGCGGGAGGGGAGCATGAGCCATCTCATCCGCCCCGCTGAGGCAGCCGACTTGCCCGCTTGCCTCGCGCTGGACGACTCGTACACCACAGGCTGGGTCTGGCAAGTGGTGGTCGCGGGCGGCAGTGGGCCAATTGCGTGGCAAACCGAGGCGGGCGACGATGATGAGCAGCGCACCGTCACCTTCCGCCCTGCGCGGCTGCCCCGCCCCCGCCAAGTGGTGGGGTTGGCCGCCCTCACCCCCCACAGCATTCGCGCCCACTGGCAGTACACCGATTACTTCAGCGTGGCGACCGAAAGCGCGGAGGTAGGGGGGGAGATATACGGCTACGTCAACCTGCACCTAGAGCGGCGGCGCAACATCGCGTGGCTGCTGCTGCTCACCGTGGCCGAGGGGCGACGGCGGCAGGGGCTGGGCCGCACCTTGCTCGATGATGCCAAGCAGTGGGCGCGGCTGGCAGGGGCGCAGAGCATCATCGCCGAGCTACCCACCGTCAACTACCCCGCCACCCACTTCTTGCAGATGCAGGGCTTCAGCTTCTGCGGCTATAACGATGCCCTCGACCCCGCCCGCATTGAAACCACCCTGATGTTCGTGTATCCACTCGCCTGAAGGTGGGAGTTTTGAGTTTTGAGTTTTGAGTTTTGAGTTGGGTGACGTAGGGGCGGGTTGCACTCGCCCTGCCGCCGCACCACCACGTTCATCGTAACTGGCAACCGTATTGTCGCTCCCTTGTCACTAACCTAATCCGTTTATCCGTTTTTTCAATCCGTTGGCTGCTGGTCCTTAGTCATATGAGGTGTATAAGATGAGCGAAACACGTAGGCGTACACATGTCAACCCGCTGGAACAGGTGGTGGAGCGCAGTCGCGCCTTGCTGCCCACCAGCCTGCGCGACTTTACGGTCAGCGGCTGGCGTAGCCTGATGCAACTGCACTTCGCCGACCACGCGCTGGGTCGCAAGGTGCATTACGAGCTTTGGCAGCGGCGCGGGGCGGTGGAATTGGGCCTGCACTTCGAGAGCGACGCACCAACCAACGATTGGCTGTATAGCTGCTACCATCAGCGGCAAGCCGAGATTGATGCTGCCCTCAATGCCGATGATAGCTTGCCTACGGTGGCGGTGGAGCGGTGGGACAAGGGCTGGACGCGGGTGCATTGCGAATACCCCATCGGCGGCTCCTACCCCACCGCCGCCGAGGTGGAACTCATCGCCGCGCGGTTGGCCGCCATCATCGCCTGCCTGCACCCCATGCTGCTGGAGATTGTGAATGAATAGTACGCCCATCGCCCTATATCCGCTGAAGATGCGGGGTATCTACCAGCCCACCTTGTGGGGGGGGCAGCGGTTGCGCGATTTGGGCAAGCGC
>JBBSEE010000174.1:0-6118 GCA_038239995.1 Chloroflexia bacterium
CAACCCCCCAAACCCCCGCTGGTTTCCACCCCTTGCGTCGGGGCAGGGAGTGAGGCGTAAGGGGCGTTGCTCCGATTTAGCGAGTGCGTAAGGCCAATCCAAAATCTAAAATCCAAAATCCAAAATCACAAAGGCGGCCCAGATGATGAGCCGCCCTTACGCTATATTGTGGCTGCCTTGCCCTAGCCCGCAAACTCTTGCTGATGGTGCGGCATGGGGAAGGGGAAGGGGCGTTGGCCGGTCGAGCCGCAGGTGAAGCCGTCCCCCTCGTCGAGGAACACCACGCTGCCGCCGCCCCCCATATCCACGCCGCTCTGGCGCACGATGTGGGGGACTAGCATAGTGGTCAGCTTCTCCGCGAAAGCGTGCATCTCCCCCGCCATCGGCTTGGCCGCTGCGTAGCGCGAGGCGCGAAGCACTTCGTTGACTGCCTTCAGTTGCGCGAGGACATCGGGGGTCCATGGCGGGATACGATGTATCCGACCATTCGCATCAACGTAGATGCCGCCACCGTCGCCACCGCCGAATAGGATAAGCATGGGTTTAGTTTCCTTTCTGGTAATGCAGCCGTGGGGCTGCGCGATAAGCTCACTTGTCATCCCCGCCCCATTAGGGGGGCAGGTCAACAATCCTGCTTTTTATAGGCCCATATCCTACCCTTGTATGTAATGCAGGCGACAGTGATGTGTTCAACTGTTTACACTAGGTAATAATCGCTGCCTAACTTCACCCCAGCCCTCGTAGTAAGCGCAACTAGGGCCGTTGCATCGCCGCTGGGTTGCTGCTATAATGCTCCCGCCATGCGACAGCGTCGTTGCGTGGGATAGCCCTATATGCTAAAGCTGTAGCTCCATTCCATTTGATTTTGGGCGTTCCCTTGCTGACCAACGCTGCTACCGCGTGGGGTGCGGTGCGCCGCGCCTGTTTCGAGGGTTCGTGCATCACTCAAAGAAAGGGAAGTGGCAATGAGGCGGATGACCAACCGACCAGGACGAATACTGGCAGGATTGATGACACTGGCGCTCGCCGCCGGTTTGTTGCTAGGGGTCAACACCACCCCCAGCGCGGCCCAAAGCGGGGTAGGGGCAGGGGATAGCCTGAACCGACCGCAAGTGGTAGTCGCCCAGATATACTTCCATGATGCCGCCGAGCGCGACAAGCTGGCCGCGCAGTGGGGGGCGGACGAGGTAGACACCGCGCGGGGCTTCATCACGGTGTGGACCGACCGCCCGACCTATGACAAAATGGTGGCCGCCGGTCTGCGCGTGGAGATTAACCAACTCACCACCCAACGCGCCAACGACCCCCTGCTGTTCGGGCATGGCAACGGCACGGACTCCTTCTTCAGCGGCTATCGCACCGTCGAGGAGATGCAGAGTTACCTCGACCAGTACGTGACCAATTATCCCACCCTCGCCACGAAGGTGGATGTGGGTGACTCGTGGTGCAAGGTACACGCTGGCTCTTGCACCCGCCCCAGCGCATACAACGGCTACGACCTGTGGGCTTTGCACATCACCAATCAAGCCATCCCCGGCCCCAAGCCGGTGTTCTGGTACGATGCCGGTATCCACTCGCGCGAGATTGCCACCCCCGAAGTGGCGATGCGCTTCATCGCCTACCTGCTGGACAACTACAACACCAATGCCGACGCGCACTGGCTGGTAGATTACCACGACATTTGGGTAATGCCGATGCTCAACCCCGACGGCCACCACATCGTGGAGGCAGGCGGCGGCGGCTCCAGCCCATATTACCAGCGCAAGAATGCCAACAATACCAACGGCTGCAACACGTGGCCGCCCAGCAGCAGCAACCAATTCGGCACTGACCTGAACCGCAACTATCCCTTCCAGTGGGGAGCGCATGGCGGCTCGTCCGGCAGCCCCTGCACCCAGACCTATCGCGGCCCTAGCCCCAACGAGGTCGAAGTTGCCGCCGTCACCGCCAAGATACGCACCCTCATCGCCGACCAGAACGGCAGTGGCACCACCGAGACCACTGTGGCCGCCGCCCCGCTCAACGCCACCGGCGTGATACAGGGGATGCACTCCTACGCTAGGCTCGACCTCTACCCATGGGGTGGGGTGAGCAACACGCCGCCAAATGGGGCTGACCTCGCCAACATGGGGGCGCACATGGCCGCCACCAACGCCAATCCGCCCGGTAATGGCTACACTGCCGAGAGCGGCCTCAACCTCTATGCCACCGACGGCACCTCGGATGACTGGGGCTACGGTGAGCTAGGTGTCCCCGCCTTTACCACCGAACTGAGCGACGATGGCGGCGGCTTCTTCCCCGCCTACAACTACACCCAGAACACGATCTGGCCGGAGAATCAGGGGATGCTGCTGTACCTATCGAAGATTGCCCGTACCCCCTATCTACTGGCCCGCGGTCCGGATAGCAAGAGCGTAGCGGTGTCGCCTACCAGCGTGGCGCAAGGCACCTCCGCCAACCTCAGCGCGGTGATAAACTATAACTGGACGGGCAACACCTACGCCCAGAACGTGGCCGCCGCCGAATACTATGTGGATACCCCCCCATGGGCGGGCGGTACCGCCATCGCGATGAGCGGCAGCTTCACCTCGCAGACGGTCAACGTTAGCGCAACGGTGGATAGCAGCGGCCTATCGGTGGGCAAGCACATCATCTACGTGCGAGGGCGCGGGGTGAACAGCTATAGCGGCAACCTCAGTTGGGGCACGGTCTCCGCCGTGTTCCTCACCGTCACTGGCGGCGGTGGGCCGACCAATACCCCCACCAATACGCCCATTCCGGCGCCGACCAACACTCCCACCAACACGCCCGTCGGCCCCACCAGTACGCCGACCCCCACCCCGCCGCCCGCCGCCACCGTTACCCCCACCCCCGGTAGCTCGTGCAGCCAAGTGGTCGCCAATGGCGGGTTCGAGAGCGGCAACACCAGTTGGAGCGAGTCGTCCAGTGGCGGCTACGAAATCGTGGACACTACCCGCCCCCACAGCGGGACCAAGAGCGCCTACCTCGCGGGCTACAACAATGGCAACGACCAAATCTGGCAGACCGTCACCATCCCGGCGGGCAGCACCACCGCGACGCTGGCCTACTACCGCTACATCACCACGCAGGAAACCAGCCACCCGTGGGACTTCTTCTACGCTAAGATTCGCAATAGCAGCGGCGGCGACCTGACCACGCTGGAGACCAAGAACGACGGCAACGCGAGTAGCAGTTGGGCCAGTGCCACCTTCGACGTGAAGGCTTACGCGGGCCAAACCGTGCAAGTCTACTTCCAGGGCACCACCGACAGCAGTGCCACCACCAGCTTCTTCGTGGACGACGTGTCGCTCAACGCCTGCCACTGAGGCGAAGGTAGAATCTAGAATGGTGCCGATAGCGGTTCGGCCTCAATGGGGGCGGGGTTAGCCCCTCCCTCATTGGGCTGAACCGTTACCGCCAAACTCATATGTCGGGGCGCGGCTTTATCGCGCCCGTTGAAGTGCATCAACCGCCATCATACCTAGTGGTGCTGACATACTTACTTTTGGTGCCAATGAAAAATCTAAAATCCAAAATCTAAAATCGCCAGTGGTAGGAGACAACTATGACTTTCATCCAACGTTGGAGTTTCTTCATTATCGCCCTGATTCTGCTGTACATGGTGCGCGGCATCATCACCCCATTCGTGATTGCCGCGATACTCGCCTATCTGTTCAGCCCGCTGATTGACCAAGTGTTGGAGCGCATCCATATACCGCGCATCGTCGCGGTGCTAGCCTTCTATGTGATATTGATTGGGGCGTTGGTGGTGGGTGTCACCCTGCTCAGTGGCCGCCTTGCCACCGAGGTGACGCAGCTACGCCAGCAGGGGCCGGACATCGTCAGCAATGCGGTGCAGCAATTCACCGGCGGGCGGGATATTGACCTGTTCGGCAATACGGTCACGCCCAATCAGATTGCCAATGCGCTCAACCAATCGGTACAGGACTTTATGCAGACCCCCACCGGCGCGTTGGCGGTGGCAAAGTCGGTGGCCGAGGGGCTGCTGAACGGTATCCTGATGCTGCTGGTGATGTTCTATCTGCTGCTCGACGGCAAGAAGATGGCGGCGGCGATGCTGCGCTTCGTCCCCGCCGACCGCCGCGACCACGTCAGCACGATTATGGACGACATCCACAAGGTGCTAGGCTTCTACCTGCGCGGCCAACTGCTGCTCATCCTGCTGGTATCAGTGGTGATGTACCTAATCCTCAGCCTCGCCTTCAATCTGCCCTTCGCCCTGCCGATTGCCATCCTCAGCGGCTTCCTAGAGATTATCCCCCTCGTCGGCCCCGCGCTAGCCGCCAGCATTGCCGCTATCATCGCGCTGGCAACCCCCTACCTCGGCATTGGGGGGGCGTTGTGGATATTGCTCACCTACTTCATCGTGCGCCAAATCGAAGACCAAGTGGTGATGCCCCTCGTGGTCGGTCGCGCCGTGCATCTGCACCCGATTATCACCACCTTTGCGGTACTGGCGGGCGGGGCGATTGCCGGGCTACTGGGGACGCTGCTGGCGGTGCCGATTGCCGCCGCGGTCAATGTGGTGGCGAACTACGCCTTCCCCCCCCTCAGCGATGAACACAGCGATACCCCGCAACCGCTGCTGGGCCGTGCGATCAGCTTGGCGCGACGGACCGCAGGGCGCAATCAGCGGCTGGCCGAGGCGAACAAGCGCGAGGGCCAACCGTGAGCGGCCCGCCATAGCCGCCTCTGCTATTGCCCCCCAACCCCATCAGCGTGTATAATAGCCTCATAACGGGCGAACTATGACTCGCCCCTACCCGCCGCTTCGTGGGCGAAAGAGGGCTACGACATTGACCAGCGCACTGGCAAAGGGGAGCATCCTACAGGGGGGCCGCTACCGCATCGGGCCGGTACTCGGTGAGGGCGGTTTCGGCATCACCTATCAGGCCGACGACACTCGGCTGGGCCGCAGCGTGGCGATTAAGGAGTTGTTCATGCTCGGCTGTGGGCGCGAGGGTGGCAACGTCACCCCCCCGCTGACCTACAGCGAGGAGGGCTGGAACAAGGCCACCCAGAACTTCCTGCTCGAAGCCCGCATCCTTGCTGGACTCGACCATCCCGGCATCGTCACCGTCTACGACCAATTTGAGGAGAACCATACTGCCTACATGGTGATGAAGTTCATCGTCGGTATCACCCTCAACCGCTACATGGCCCAACTGGGGGGCAAGTTGCCGGAGGCCGATGCGCTCAACTTCACCATCCAAGTGGGGCAGGCGTTGGAGGTGGTCCACGCCAACAACCTGCTGCACCGCGACATCAAGCCCTCGAACATTATCCTGCAACCCAGCGGGCAAGTGGTGCTGATAGATTTCGGCGCGGCCCGCGAGTTCGCCCTCGACCGCAGCGTGGCCGTGACTGCGATTGCCAGTAGCGGCTTCTCCCCTCCAGAGCAGTTCTACGCTAAGGGGCGAAAGGGGCCGTACACCGATGTCTTCTCCCTCGCCGCCACCTGCTACTATCTGCTCACCGGCGTGCCACCCACCCACGAGATGGACGCGCCGCCCGCCACCAAGCTGCTGCCCGCCCTCAACCATGCCCTCGCCTTCAACCCCAGCGACCGCCCCCAAACCGTGCGCGAGTTCCTCGATGAACTGATTGGCCGCCGCCCCTCCCCGCCCATCGAACAGGTCAACTCGGTGATACAGGCGGGGGACAGCGCGGCCCCGCCCGATTATATCGGTTACGCCTCGCTCACCCCCGCCCCCACCGCACAGCCATCCACTCCCCAAGCGACGGTCATATCGCAACCACCCACCGCGCCAGCGATGCCCGCTACTGTCGGCCAGACGATAAGTGACCGCGATTACCTGCGCGGCGCATCGCGCCCCGCCCACCGGGAGGGGCTGGGGGGGGGTGACTCGCCCGCCGCACTCCCCTCCCCCCGGGAGGGGCTGGGGGTGGGTGACTCGCGACCCCCCATCCCCGGCGGGGGAGGAGCTTATCCCCATCCACCAGCCGCTTACGGGCCAGCCGAGCAACAGCGACATGGCCTGCCGGTCGCGGCGCGTTTAAGCGCGCTTGCGGGGATTGGCGTGGGGGGGGGTCTCGCCGTCCTGCTGCGGGGCCA
>JBBSEE010000175.1:0-6104 GCA_038239995.1 Chloroflexia bacterium
AGGGCGGCATTTCCCCCCCAAACCCCCGCTGGGGGCTTCAAAACCTCAAACCTCAAACCTCAAACCTCAAACCTCAAACCTCAAACCTCAAACCTATTTCCAAGTGTCCACCCGCTCCTCTGGCGGCACCCACTCCGCCTTGTGGCCGACCAATTTGGGGGCGATGGTGAGCAGGCTGTTCGCCATTAGCGTGGCGGATAGCGCGAAAGTGACGAAGATGGGTAGCAGCGGGAAAATGGACAGGCCTAGCAGCAGGATAGCGAACAGGGAGACCAGCAAGTTGTGGCCGGGGAAGCGCAGGGTGAGGATGGCGGCGTTCTTCAGCGTGCCGCGCAAGTCCACATCGGGGCGGGCGGCGAAGTGCGCCCAGCAGTAGGCGACAAACTGGCTCCAGATGACCAGTAGGTAGCTGGCCGTCCACGTCACCAAGCTATCGAGGCGCAGCACCCCGCCGTTCAGCATCAGCACGTAGTAATACAGGTCGAACAAGATGAACGCGCTGCCCAGCAGGGTGATGAGGCCGAGCGGCAGGCTGCTGACGAGGCTGCGACGGAACACAGTGAAGAAGTCCGTCACCGAGCTACCCTCGTGCCGCGCCGTCTGCCAACCCACGGTGAATAGCGCGGCGGTGGCTGCCGGAGCCGTCACCACCGGCACCAGCAGCAGCAGCCAGCAGAAGTTCACCAGCGACAGCACGTACACCTCCCCCCACCAATCGGCGAGGGTGTTCAGGATGGTGCGTAGCGGGGCGGGCAGGCGTTCGCGCATCGTCGTCCCCGCTAACCCTTGACCCCGGCATAGGTTGAACCCTGCACGAAGTAGCGCGAGAAGATGATGAATATCAGCACCGCTGGGATAGTGTTGAACATCGAGGCGGCCAGTATCAGGTTGATGTTGCCGACATACGCCCCCTTCAACGAACTGAGACCGACGGTGAGGGGGAACATATCTTGAGTGTTGAGTAGCACCAATTCGTTCTGGAACGAGTTCCACTGCCCCTGAAACTCCAAAATCGCCAGCGTGGCAAGGGCAGGGCGGGCCAGCGGCAATATCACCCGCCAGTAGACGGTGAACAGCCCCGCCCCGTCAATCGCCGCCGCCTCCTCCAAATCTTTGGGCACCGAGCGGAAGAACTGGGTGAGCAGGAAGATGCCGGTGGCGGCCACCGCGCCGGGGATGATAATCGCCCAATAGGTGTTCACCATCGCAAACTTGTTCAGGATGAGGTACTTGGGGATGAGCAGCACCACGCCGGGGATCATCAGGGTGGCAAGGATGACGGTCAGCACAATCTTCTTGCCGGGGAAGTTGAGACGGGCGAAGGCGAAGGCGGCCAGTGAGCAGAGGAACACCTGCAATATCACATGAACACCGGCGAGGAACACGCTATTGAACAGCCAGCGGGGGAACAGTGAGTTGTTGTTCGCGTCCAGAATCTGATTCCATACCCGACTGTAGTTCTCCGGGTGCCACTCGGTGGGCAGGAAGGTGGGCGGCCAATCCACCACCTCCTTGCCGGTCTTGAACGAACCGAGCGCGGCCAGCACGAACGGCCCCAGCAGAATCAAGGTCATCAGCACCAGCAGCAGGTAGCGGATGATGAGGGTAAGGTAATGGCCGAGGCCCGGCCCCTTCTGCTTAGGCGCAACCTCCACCAGCGCAGAGGCAGGCAGGGTGCGAACTTCAGCTTGACTTGCCATGATAATCTACTCCTTTCGGTGGGGGGTTAGGCGTTGGCTTCCTTATCCAAGAACCGCCGCTGCACGAGGAAGAACAGGAAGATGATGATAAACAGGACGAAGCCAATCGCCGCCGAGCGGGCGAGGTGATTGTTCTTGAACGCCTCGTACCAGATTAGATAAGCCACCGTGGTAGTAGCTCCCAGCGGTCCGCCATCGTTGCTGCTCATCAGGTAGATTTGGTCGAACACTTGCAGGGTGCCAATCGTGCCCAGCACCACCACGAGGAAGATAATCGGGCGCAGCAGAGGCAGGGTGATGCTGAAGAAGGTGCGTGTGGTACTGGCCCCATCCAGCCGTGCCGCCTCATACACTTCGGGGGGGATGTCCTGCAAGGCAGCAAGGAACATCACCATGAAGGTAGGCACTGTGGTGAAGATGTTCATGGTCATAATCGCGGGTAGCGCAGTCGTGGTATTGTCGAGGAAGGCGACCGTATCGTAATGGGTACCGAATATCGCGCCGATGGTATGGTCGTTCACCCAACTGATAATCGCGTTAATCACCCCCTGCTGCTTGTAGAGCCAGAAGAAAATCAGGGAGACCACCACCGAGGCGGTGACGCTGGGCAGATACCATGCCACGCGGAAGAAGTTGCGGAAGCGGATTTTGCCGTTGAGGATGACCGCGAAGATAATCGCCAGCCATGTTTGGAAGAAGACCACAATCACCGAGAAGATGACCGTGTTGCCCAACGCCTTGTAGAACAGCTTGTTGAGGATGTTGCCAACCCCCCCTTCGGGCAGGCTGAGGACCTTGCCATAGGTGTCGAAGCCGACGAACTTGGGCTCGTTGAACAGGCCGAGGTCGGTGAAGCTAATGATAAAGGCGTAGACCATCGCCCCGAAGGTAAAGGTGCCGAGGATGATGAGGGCGGGGGTGATGAAGGTCCAGCCGCTGAGGCCCTCCTGCTGCTTGCGGGTGAGGTGGCCGAACAGCAAGGCGGCCACCCGCAGCAAGGCGTTTATCAGCAGGGCGAGGGCGAGGATGGTGGCGGCATTGGTCAGCAGGGCGAGGGTCTCTTGATTGCCAATATCGTCACCGTTATAGAGGAACAGGAAGGCGATGAAGAGGAGAGGCAGCAGCGCGGCAGGGATGATATAGGCGAGGCCCAGAGGTGGCTGACCGACTTCACCCCGAAGCTGATTGTACAGTAGGGTAGCAGCGAGGGGCAAGGCACTGACCAGCAGCAGGGCGATGAGTAGCTGCTTCGTGCTGTTGTCGCCCATGCGGGTGGTGAAAAAGAGGAAGGCGAGGGCGGCGACCGCTAGCAAAGCGAACAGACTGAACCGCCAAGTAGTGACTACGATAGGGGCGCGGCGATAAGTTAGGGTGGCCGCCCCATCGCCACCCGCCACCGCCGGGGCGGGCCGCGCCGCCATGCGGCTGAGAGCGAGTATCGTGGCCTCCGCGCCAGTAAAGAGCAGCAGCAGCACGCTGGCCGCGAGTAGCACGGCGGTGGCAATCACCAAGATGTTGATAATCAACCCCAGAGTAATCATCCCGTTGCTCCCCTCTTGATAGTTACGGTAGGAGTTACGCAATTGAACAGGGCGGATGCGATTCGCCCCTACGTCAACAGGCTCAAACCCACCCCAACTGCGTAAATCCTATTACGGGATAGGGTGGGAGGAGGCGTAACCGACCCGCCCCCTCCACGCCTAGCACTTGAAAGGTTTACTGGTTGGCGATGGCGGCGTTGATACCGTCTTCCATCGTCTTCAACGCCCCGGCGGTGTCGGTCTTGCCGAGGAACAGGGCGGATAGGGCATCGCCCATCGCCTTCTTGATGTCCGCGTCCGCCTTGCCGTAGTAGTCGGCCACACCGTAGCTAGCGGCGTTGTAGAGGGCGGCGGCGGTCTGGTTGGTCTTCAGGTAGTCGCTATCCTTGAACGAAGACAGGGTGGGGAGGGCGAAGCCGGTTCGCATCACCGCATCTTGGTTGTCGGGGCCAGCGAGGAACATAATCAGGGCCGCGGCGGCCTTGGGGTACTTGGTGTCGGCGCGGGCACTGTAGGCGTTGGTGAACAGCAGGTCGCCCTGCTTGCCATTGGCCGCCATGGGCAGTGGGGCACCGTTATACTTGATGCCGGTAAAGCCGTTGCCGGGGTCGGCGAGGTAAGGAATCATCCAGCCGCCCTCGATGGCAGCGGCGATGCGCCCCTTGCCGAACGCTTCGCCCGGCCAGCCTGCGCTCACCGTCTTCGGCTCAGTGGCAGTACCGTCTTTGATGAAGCCGTAGTACCAGTCCAGAGCGGCCTTCGCTTCGGGGCTGTTAATCGCCGCCTTCTTGCCATCGTCGCTGAGTACCTTCGCGCCATTGGCGAGGGCGAACGGCAACCAGCGGGCGTAGTCGGCGGGGTGGGCGATACCGAACACCTTAGTGTTGGGGTCGGTGCCTTGGGTCAGGGTCTTGGCGAAGGCCTTGTAGTCGTCCCATGTCCACTTGCCGTCCGCAGGCGGGGCCTTCGCCCCCGTCTTGGCTACCATGTCGGTGTTGTAGAAGACGATGATGCTGCCTAAGTCCTTGGGCAGGCCGTACACCTTGTCGCCCCGGCTGAAGATGTTAATCAGCGAGGTAAAGTAATCACCCTTGTTTACGCCAGCGGCGGTCATCATCGGGGTCAGTTCCAGCAGCTTGTTCGAGTCAATCAGCAGGTCGGTGAGTTGCGGGTCTACGTAGAACACGTCGGCCTCGGTGCCACCGGAAATCTGGGTCTTAATCTTGGTCTGGTAGTCATCGGGGATTGGCTCGTAGGTGACTTTGACGTTGGGGTAGACTTGGGCGAAGCGGCAGAGCATATCGCGGCTGACCTTCTGCTCCGAGGTGTTGCCCCAGCCGGACACGCGCAGGGTTGCGCCCGCCTCGACATCGGCCTTCTTCACCTTGCTGGCATCGAAGCCATTGGCGGTGCTGCCGCACACTGAGGCGTTAATCTCTTGGGGTGGCACGGGGGTGTTGGTGGGGGCGGCAGTTGGTGTCGCCGCCGCGACGGCGGCGGTGGTGTTAGTCGCTGCCGCTACTGCCGCCGGGGTGTTGGTGGCCGCCGCTGCTGGGGCAGTGGTGGCGGTCGCCGCGGCGGGGACGGGGGTGTCGGTGGCGGTGGTGCCGCCGCAGGCGGTCATGATCAACGAAACCGCCAGCAACAGGCTGATAACGGACGTGATTCGCAAATACCTTCTCATTCCACTTTCCTCCTATGTGATGAGCCGGGCGCAATGATGCGCCTTATCGCTCTGGTAATCTTTGGTTCGCCCCGTGGCTCAAGCCTGAGCCACATTGGTATTCTGCTTTGCGGCTACCACCCCCTTCCCGTATTCGCCTCCAGTTGCCTCGTACTTATGCCAGTTCGACGGCAATCCCTTTGCTGCGTCCGCCGATTTCCACTAGGTCATGACCCTCGGCACGTTCGATTAGCAAATCAACCCGCCGCTCGCCGATGCGGAGGTTGTTCACCCGCAGGCGGTTCAGCCAAATGGGCAGGCGGGGGCTGAGGGTGAGCTTACGGGCATGGGCATCGGCTTGCAGCCCGATCATGCTCTGGGTGAACAGCAGGCTGGCCCCCGCCGCCCACGCTTGGGGGCTGCAACTAACTGGGTACTCGGAAGGACGGCTGTGGTAACGCCCCTCGCGCCCGGTGCCGCAGAACAGTTCGGGCAGGCGATAGTAGCGGAAGCGTTTGCCCGCCTCGAACATCTGCCCGATAATCTCGTTGGCCTCATCGTGGTAGCCGTACCGCTTCATCCCCGCCACAATCAGGGAGTTGTCGTGCGGCCAGATGCTGCCATTATGGTAACTCATCGGGTTGTAGTTGGGGTCGTCGCGGCTGATGGTGCGGATGCCCCAGCCGCTTGCCATGTCGGACTGCATCAGGCGGCGCACAGTGGGTTCGGCTTTATCCGCGTCAATTATGCCGGTGAGCAAACAGTGGCCGGGGTTGCTGCTGATGGTCGTTATCGGACGCTTGTCGCAGTCCAGAGCTTGAGCGAAGTAACCCGCCTCCGCCATCCAGAAGGCTTGGTTGAAGTGATGCTTTAGCTCCGCCGCCTCCTCGTGTAGCCGCGCCGCATCCGCGCCCCGCCCCTTTAGCGCGAACAACTCGGCCAACCCCTGCTTGGCGGCGTAGACGTAGCCCTGCACCTCCACCGCCGCGACCGGCGGCTCGGCCCAGCGGCCATCGGGGAATTGGGTGGAGTCCTCGCTATCCTTCCACACTTGGTTACGAATCCCCCGCTCGCTGCGCTGCTGATATTCCACAAAGCCGTCGCCATCGAGGTCGCCGTACTGGTCTATCCACGCCAGTGCCCGCTCCACATGGGGCAGCAGTTCGGCGTAGAGTTGGTCATCGTCCAGCCAGCGCATCG
>JBBSEE010000176.1:0-6046 GCA_038239995.1 Chloroflexia bacterium
AGCGCAGTGGCGGCTACTTCGACCCCACCCTCCGCGTCCACGATGGGGCCAGAGGTCGCGCCCGTGCATGGGCCGATTATGAGTGCCTGCCCGGCCCCACCGTGCGTATCCATCAACCGCTGCGCCTCAGTCTAGGCGGGCTGGCGCAGGGCTACGCGCTAGATTTGCTGGCTGAGGCTCTGCGGCGGCGGGGGCTGACGCGGTTCTGTGCCAATGCGGGCGGGGCGATTATCGCCAGCGGCTATGTAGAGAGTGAGGCGGGCTGGCCGATTAGCATCGCTACCCCCGGCCCCGCCCCCGACCTGATGCTCGACTTGCGCGATGGGGCGTTGGCGACTGCGGGTGGGCTGGGTCAACGGCTGCTGCTCTCCAACTTGCCCGCCAACCCCACCTGCCTCGGCGATGAACCGGCCAAGCCGCGGCCCACCTTTAGCGGGGTGAGCGTCATCGCCCCCACCGCGACTGAAGCCGACGCGCTGGTCAAAGCGGCATACTACGCATGGCCGCGCACCCTGCCCAAGCGCAACCCCGATTGCGTCGCCCTCGTGGTGCGTAACGATGGGCGGCTGGAGCGGCATCCGCTCGGTTAGATTAAAGCAGTATGTTTGGACCACTGTCTTTGCATTTATGACGAAGGACAACCAGCCAACGGATTGAAAAAACGGATAAACGGATTAGGGCGGGGGCAAGCGCAGCTAATGACGTAGGGGCGAATCGCATACGCCCAGTTCCCCCTCATCAAGGTGCATCGTAACTATGTGGACAGGTACGATTGCTTACGACGGGCATAGTATCCAGTCAGCAGGGCGGAGGCTTCATCGCCCCTACATCATTCTCGCAGGTTCAGGATGAGCGTAAGTACAAAGATGATGCTTAAATCTTTAATCTCCCCCTAAAATATGCTATAATATGGCCCGAAGGTTAATCATCATGGGGGCAATGCGCCCTCTTTGTTCGATATATCGCTATTCTCAGAGAGGAGAAGGTTGTCAGTTATGCAAGATAAGAACTTCATTGACGGCAAGTGGGTGGGCGCACGCAGCGGCGCAACGTTCCCGACCCTCAACCCCGCCACCGGCGAAGTCATTGCCGAGGTGCCCCGCAGCAGCGCGGAGGACATCAACCGCGCGGTCGAAGCGGCAGCCCGTGCCTACCCCAAGTGGCGGGCGATACCTGCCCCCAAGCGCGGCGAAATCATGTTCCGCGTCGGTGAGCTATTGGTACAGCGCAAGGAGGAACTCAGCCGCCTCGTCACCCGCGAGATGGGCAAGGTGTTGGCCGAAGGTCGGGGCGACGTGCAGGAAGCGATTGACATGACCTACTACATGGCTGCCGAGGGGCGACGGATGAGTGGCTACACCGTGCCTAGCGAGTTGCCCAACAAGTACGCCATGTCTATCCGTGACTCAATTGGGGTGGTGGGGGCGATTACCCCATGGAACTTCCCGGTCGCCATCCCCAGTTGGAAGATTACCGCGGCGTTGATATTGGGCAATACGGTGGTGTTCAAGCCCGCCTCGGATACGCCCGCGCTGGCCGCCGCCTTCGTGGCTATCTTCGAGGAGGCGGGGTTGCCCGCGGGCGTGCTGAACCTCGTCACCGGCCCCGGCGGCGAAACCGGCGACGCGCTCATCTCCCACCCCGATGTCAAGCTCATCAGCTTCACTGGCAGCACCGAGGCGGGCCGCTACGTTTCGATGAAGGCGGCAGAACACCTCAAGCGCGTTTCCCTAGAGATGGGCGGCAAAAACGCGATTATTGTGATGGATGATGCCGACCTCGACCTCGCGGTGGAGGGGATTGTGTGGAGCGCGTTCGGCACCACCGGCCAACGCTGCACCGCCGCCAGCCGCGTCATCGTCCACCGCGCGGTCAAGCAGCAACTGACCGACAAGCTGGTCGCCCGCGTGGGCAAGCTGCGGCTCGGCGATGGGCTGAAGGACACTACCGATGTTGGCCCGGTCATCAACCAGAGCGCGTTGCAGAAGATACACTCGTACATGGATGTGGCCCGCAGTGACGGCGCGGAGATTATCACTGGCGGCGAACCTTACACCGAGGGCGACGCGGCTAAGGGCAACTTCTTCAAGCCCACTCTGTTGGATAACGTTACCCGCAACGCCCGCGTGGCGCAGGAAGAAATCTTCGGCCCAGTCACCGCCATCATCACCGTGGACTCGCTGCAAGAGGCCATCGAGGTGAACAACGACACCAAGTTCGGGCTATCCAGCAGCATCTTCACCAGCAGCGTGAACAACGCCTTCACCGCAATGCGCGACATCACCACTGGCATCGTCTACATCAACGCCGGTACGATTGGCGCAGAGGTGCATCTGCCCTTTGGCGGCACGCGCGGCACTGGCAACGGCCACCGCGAGGGCGGCCAAGCGGTGCTGGACATCTTCAGCGAGTGGAAGACCCTGTACGTGGACTTCAGCGGCAAGCTGCAACGCGCCCAGATTGACACCGAGGAGATATAGAGCGAGATTAAAGACGAAATAGAAGTTACGCAGTTAGACAGGGCGGATGCGATTCGCCCCTACGTCAACCGGCATAATCCAGCCGCAACTGCTTAACTCCTATAGAAACATAAATCATCCCAAACTTTCAAGCCCCCAGCGGGGGTTGGGGGAGAAATGTTGCCCTACGGTCATGCTGGTCGAAAGCGGTGTAAGGCAGTAGGAGAGCCGATGCTTGCGATAAACATGGTCCGTGCTTCGATATTTCTCCCCCAACCCTCGCTGGGGGCTTTAGTTTTCACCTTGTTTATCACTTAAGCGGCTCAGTTTGTAGCATGGAAAGGAGCAGCGCAGGTGAAGAAGCATGGCTATCTGGCTCTGTTGCTGGTCGTCAGTTTGTTGTTCATAGAAGGCGTGGGGATGAAGGGCAGTGAGGCGGTTGGCATTGTGCCAATGCAGACGGATGCCCCTGCTAGCCTCGACCCCCGCCTTGCCGCCCAGCTTGCCGCCCACCCCGACAAGCTCGGCTACTTCGCCATTTTGCGCGAACAGGCCGATTTGAGGGTTAATACGGGCAGTGATTGGGCAAGGCGAGGCGATGCGGTCTATCGTCGTCTCACCGCCGTTGCGACTGGACATGCGGCCATCGCCTCACGTCTGCACGAGTTGCAGGAGCGCGGTCACGTCTACGCCTATCGCGCCTACTGGATAGTCAACGCCTTCTACGTGGCGGGCGATGCCGCATCGGTGGCCGCACTGCGCGGGTGGCCCGAAGTCGCCGCCCTCGTTCCCGCCGGGGGGCAGCATATCGCCATCTCCACGCACCCGGCCCGGCCCGACATCACCGAGTGGAACGTGGGTATGATTAACGCCCCCGCTGTGTGGATGCAAGGCGACCGCGGGGCAGGGGTGACGGTGGGTACGATTGATACGGGTGGGCTAGCCAGCCACCCCGCCCTCAGCCGCCAATATCGCGGCGCGACCATCCTGCCCGGTAGCGACTACAACTGGTCCGACCCGGTAAGTTCGCAGCCCAACCCAGTAGACGACAACGGGCATGGCAGCCACTCGCTTGGCACTATCCTCGGCGAAGATGCGGCGCAGACCAATCAGGTTGGGGTCGCCCCCGCTGCTAATTGGATTGCCTGCAAAGCGTTCGACAGCAGCGGCTACGGAGCCGACCCCGACATCCTCGCCTGTATGCAGTGGATGCTCGCCCCCACCGACCACAACAACGCCAACCCCCGCCCCGACCTTCGCCCCCGCATCGTGAACAACGGCTGGTTCGCCGCCGACGGCACCGACCAGACCTATCGCGCGGCGGTGCAGGCGTGGGCCGCGGCGGGTATCTTGCCCATCTTTCCGCAAGGGGATACCGACAACGCGCAGTCGTCCTGCACCGTGGCCGCGCCCGCCTCATACCCAGAGAGCTTTGCGGTGGGGGCAACCGACATCAGCGACCAGCTAGCCGACTTCAGTTGCCTCGGCCCTGCGCCGCTCGACGGTGGACGCAAGCCGCAGCTAGTTGCCCCCGGCGTGAACGTGCGGAGTAGCGTGCCCAGTGGAAGCTGCCAACTGTGCAATCCCAGCCAATACGCCGTGTACAGCAGCACCAGCGTGGCCGCCGCGCACGCTAGTGGGATGGCCGCCCTGCTGCTCGACCGCAACCCCCGCCTTACCGCCAGCCAAGTAACGTGGATATTGACCAGCACCGCCCACTTCAGCCCCACATGGGGCGGGCAACCCGACCCTAGTTACGGTTGGGGCAGGCTAGACGCACTGGCCGCCTATAATGCCACCCCCAGCCCCGGCGGGGCGGTGATTGGGCGGGTCACAACTGGTGGCAGCAATGGGCTAGCGGGGGCCATCGTGGGGGCTGGCCCGCCCGCTAATCCCCTGTTCGTCAATACCGCCAACGCCAGCGGCTATTACACCCTGTCGGTCTCGCCCGGCACGTACAGCCTCACCGCGCACGCCTATGGCTACTACTCGCAAACCGTATCCGCTATCAACGTGACCAGCGGCACCACCGTAACCCAGAACTTCGACCTCAGCCCCTCGCCTAGCTTCAACGTTGGCTTCAACCTGAATGGGCCGGACGGGCCGACTAGCGGCATCCTCACCATTGACGACAGCCCCTACGCTAATCTGCCGGTGACGAATAGCGCCAACCTCAGCTTGCCCGCAGGCAACTATATCGCCCGCTTCTACCCTACCGACCGTTGCTACGCCTTCGCCTCGGCCAACCTCAGCGTGCCCCCCGCCCAGACGGTCAACATCACTGCTGCCCGCCGCCACGACAGCTACGGCTACTCGTGCAACGATACATATCCGTTTAGTTGGCTGGCGGGGACTACCGCCCTGACCTTCGGGGGCGGGCCGAACCCGCTGGACGACGGCTACACGACGGTCAACCTACCGTTCAGCTTCAGCTACTATGGGGCGAGCTACAGCACGGTCAACGTGACCACCAATGGCAATCTCCAGTTCACCTCAGCGATCACCAACCCGGTGAATAGCAACATCCCTAGCCCCGCCCCGCCCAATGCGGCTATCTACCCCTTCTGGGATGACCTCTACCTTGTGAATCAAGGCAACATCTACACCACCGTGAGCGGCACCACGCCTAACCGCAAGTTCGTGGTGGAGTGGCGGGGGGTGCAGCACTACGATGCGGGTGGGCCATACGGTAACTACACCTTCGAGGTGATACTGGAGGAAGGCAGCAACACGATTACCTTCCAATACCAGAGCATAAGCGGCGCGGACGGCGATGGTGGCAGCGCGACGGTGGGAATAGAGAACGCGGCGGGCAGCGACGGCTTGGCCTACAGCTACAACGCTGCTGCAATTTCCAACAGCCGCGCCATTCGCTACACCAGCAGCACCCAACCGACCCCCACCCCCACCCCGACCGACTGCCCCAACCCGTTCGTGGACATAGCGGGCAACCTATTCTACGGGGCAATCCACTACCTCTACTGTCGCGGTGTGGTTAACGGGGTGGATGGCAGCCACTTTGGGCCAAGCGGCACCGCCACCCGCGCCCAGTTTGCCAAAGTGGTGGTGTTGGGCTTCGGCATCGCGCCTTACACGCCGAGCGTACCCGATTTCACCGATGTGGGCAGCGGCTACTATGCCTATGGCTACATCGAAGCGGGCTTCCATGCGGGCATCCTCAGCGGCTTCGACCCCGCCACCTGCACCGCGAATCACGCTACCTATCCTTGCTACCTACCGAACCGAGCAATTACGCGGGGGCAAATCACCAAGCTGGTGGTGCTGGCGGCGCACTATCTGCTCGTCACCCCCAACGGCGGCGGGCATACCTATAGCGATGTGCTGCCCAGCAATGTGTTCTATCTCTATGTGGAGACCGTTCACGCCAAGAATGTGGTCAATGGCTACCCCGACGGTACTTTCCGCCCCAACGCCAACGTGCAACGCGACCAGATGTGTCAAATCGTGTATAAGGGGGTGACCACCCCGTAAAGTTGACGGGCGGATGGCGGCGTGCTATTATATCGGTCGTTACACCCCTTCTTGTCCCCCCTATAGCAGAAAGGAAGCAGCAGAGTGAAGAGCAA
>JBBSEE010000177.1:0-6046 GCA_038239995.1 Chloroflexia bacterium
ATCCCAGCGGCGCATCGCTGGGCAACCCCGATGTATGCGTTGCTAGCTGGCGCAGGGTGGTGGGCGGAGCATCGCGGAAGGACGATTTGAAGCTAAAGCCGGGCAGATACTTCGCCACTAGGTCGTCGAGTTGCACCGCGCCCATATCCCGCGCCTGCATCAGCATGGTGACGGTGAATGCTTTGGTAATCGAGCCGATACGGTAGACCGTCTGCGGGCTAGTCGGTCGTCGCTGCGACAAATCGGCGTAGCCAAACCCCTTTGCCCAGATAATCTCATCGCCCTGCACCACTGCGGCGGAAAACCCCGCCAGCCGCTCCTCGGTCAGGGTCGCGGTCAGCAGCGTGTCCACCTGCTGCAACGCGGCGACCACCGCTGCCGTGTCCTTGATGCTCATCACTACATCCCCCTTTCGTCCGTTTAGATAATTGTCTAACTACACTATAGCATATACAAGCAAGGCGGTCAACAGGTTCGACCGCAGCTTTGGAACTTGACAATCATGCCCAAAAGTGGTACATTTGTGCTACAAAGCGATAAGTGGAACATAACAAGGAGCTACGCAGTTGCTCCTAGATTCTGCCGGTTGGTGTAGGGGCGAATCGCATACGCCCTGCCCAACTCTGATAAACTGAGCCGAGCGTACCGCGGAGAAAAGAGAGTGAACCAAGTGCCTATTCGAGTGCTACCTTCAGATATTGCCATCAAAATTGCCGCTGGTGAGGTGGTAGAGCGACCTGCCGCGGTGGTCAAAGAGTTGCTGGACAACGCGATTGACGCGGGTGCCCGCAACATCCGCGTCGAGGTGCGCGGCGGCGGGCAGGAGCTAATCCGCATCATTGACGACGGCAGCGGCATCCCCGCCGCGCAAATCGAAACCGCGTTTATGCGCCACGCCACCAGCAAGATTACTGAACTGGACGACCTGTTCAAGATTAGCACGCTAGGCTTTCGCGGTGAGGCCCTACCCAGCATCGCCAGCGTGAGCAAGATGAGCATGGTTAGCCGCACCGCCGACGACCCTAACGGCACCGAGGTGACGTTCGAGGGGGGCGAGATGCGCCGCAAGGAGCCGCGGGGTGCGCCGCGTGGCACCATCGTGTCAGTCAGCGACCTGTTCTTCAACGTCCCTGCGCGACAGAAGTTCCTCAAGTCGGCGGGGGCAGAGAGCGGCCAGATTAGTAACATCGTCAGCCAGTACGCCCTTGCCCACCCCGATGTGCGCTTCAGCCTTACCCTCGACGGACGCAACGCCTTCCAGTCCAGCGGCAGCAGCGACCTGCTCGATGCGATTACCCAAGTGTACGGGCTAGAGGTGAGCAAGGCGATGCTGCCAGTCGGCAAGCTACGCCCCAACGAAGAGAGCGCGGAAGAGAGCGCGGCGGAGGAAGCAGCCGATGAGTTTGCCCCCGCCGCCGAGGAGATGGGGCTGGAGGCCGAGGGCGGGGTGGCGGAGCGGCGGGCGCGATACAGCACCGAGCGGAAGAAGAACATCAAGCCGCCGCAGGTGTGGGGTTATGTCAGCCAGCCCAACTTGACCCGCGCCAACCGCAACTATATCAACTTCTTCGTCAATCATCGCACCGTGCAGAGCCGCACCCTCAGCTTCGCGGTGGAAGAGGCTTATCATACCCTGCTGATGACGGGCCGCCACCCGATTGCGGTGCTGAACATCGAACTCGACCCCGCCGATGTGGATGCCAATGTGCATCCCCAGAAGGTGGAGGTGAAGTTTGCCGACGAGCGCGGGGTGTTCGTGGCCGTGCAGCGGGCGGTGCGCGAGGCGTTGTCCTCCTACACCACCGTGCCCAACCTGAGCAGTGCTGCCCCGCGTGACCGAGAGGGGAGCGAGCAAGAGGAGTTGCGCTTTGGCCCCAGCTATGAGGCGCGGCCCATCCCCCCCAGCGATGACGGCCATCTGCCCGCCCGCCCCCCCATCAACCCCGAAGCTGCCGCCGCCACCCTGCGCGATGGTGAGAGTGATACTGCCGGAGCCGAGCTTGACTACAGCGCAATGTCCCCCGACCAGCTATTCGACCTGTTGGGCAGCAGCAGCGCGACCCGCCAGCCTGCCGTGCAGCAGGTCAGCCATATCGAGGAGGACAAGACGGTTGCTAGCCGCCGCAACCTGCCCCCCCTGCGAGTGGTGGGTCAAATCAGCGAAACCTACATCATCGCCGAGGGGCCGGACGGGATGTACATGGTGGACCAGCACGCCGCCCACGAGCGGGTGATGTACGAGCGCATCTTGGATGAGATGACCATGCCAGAGGGCAAGCGGGCGAATAGCGCGACCCAGCCGCTGCTCACCCCCCTACCGCTGGAACTCACCCCCCGCCAACGCGCAGAGATAGAGTCGCGCCTGCCCACCCTTGCCGCGCTCGGCTTCAATATGGAGGCGGAGGAAGAGCGCGCTCTGCTAATCAAGGCCGTGCCCGCGATGTTCAAGCAGCGGCATGAGGCGGGGATGGGAGGGGCGATTATCGAGATGCTGGACGACCTGCTGAACCAGCGGCGGGTGGATTTGTGGCGCGATACGCTGGCGATTACCCTCGCCTGCCACAGCGCGATACGCGCGGGTCAGAGCCTGCCGCTGGAGGAGATGCGGCGACTTATCGAGCAGCTTGAGCAGTGCCGAATGCCCCGCGCCTGCGCTCACGGTCGCCCCACCATGCTGCTGCTCAGTCAAACCCAGCTTGAGCGCGAGTTTCGCCGCACCACCTGACGATTTTAGATTTTAGATTTTGGATTTTTAGAGCCACGATAGAGTTGGTTGCCAAGCGGCAGGGTGTTAGGAGTTACGCAGTTGAACAGGGCAGGCCATCGCCTGCCCCTACCAAATTAGACATCGATGACCGCTATCTGCGTAACTCATATTTTGGATTGGGCCTACCGGCGCGTGCAACCCACCCCTCCTCCCTGCTCCCGCCGCCAAGGGGGAGGAAACTAGCGGGGGTTTGGGGGGTTGACCCCCAACTGGCGAAGCATCGTTTGGCTAGTCGTAGCTGGCATCGTCGCCTGTCGTCGTGGCAATTGGCTGGGTCGTTTGGTCAGCCGCTGGGGGTCAACCCCCCAGACCCCCGCTAGTCTCCCCTTCTTTGTATATGAGTTCGCGAGGGTAATCGCATAAATCCAAAATCTAACTGGCTGGCCGCCGCGTTGGGTCGTGCATGGCGGAGCGTGACCCGCTGGGGGTGGGCGGCGAAGAATTGCCACATCAGGTCGGTTGCGTTAATCTCATGGGTGGCGGGGTCGGCCTGGAGGTCGGGGCCGCCCGGCCATGTGTGTCCCCCGCCCTCGACCGTATATAGCGTCACCTCCGTGCTATCGCGGCCTGCCGCATAGTCATCCACCACGATATGGCCTTGCTGCGCCGTGCTAGGCGGGGTGTAGCAACGGTCATGGTTGACCCAGAACCCCACCGAGTAAGCCTGCGAGTTGTCCACCCGCCCATCGGAAGCCAGTCGCCCATTGCCACCATAGTAGGGTACGTGTTCATCGGCGGTGCCATGAAAGGCAATCACCGATACGGGGTGGAGCGGCTGGCAGGGGGTATCCAGCGCGGCGGCGACGGGGGCAATCGCCGCGATTTCGCCCGACAATTCGCAGCCGAGGCGATAGGCCATCATCCCCCCGTTGGAGATGCCCGTCGCATACACGCGGTCGGGGTCCACCTTATAGCGGTCGGCAAGGGCGCGAATCAGGGTGTGGATGAAGCCCACGTCATCCACCTTGTTCTGCATCGCGTAGGAACAACAGTTGCCAGAGTTCCACGTCAGGTAGCGGTCGGGCAGCACACTGGTGCCATTAGGGTAGACCACGATAAAGCCGTGTGCGTCAGCCTCCACGTTCATCCCCGAAGTCTGCATCACACTGAGCGCGTCGGAGCGGCTACTGTGCATCACCATCACCAGCGGCCAGAGGTGGTCAGGGGTATAATCGGGCGGCAGGTGCAGCAGGTAGCTGCGATTGCGCCCGTCGTAGGCGAGGTAGTGGGGGGTCAGGTCGGGGGCGGGGGTGGGTATCGGCGTGCTGGTGGCAGGCGCGGGGGTATGGCTGGTCACTGGCGGCAGGGTCGGCAGCGGCAAAGCGGCGGCGACCGGGGCGTGATTATCGTAGGCGAGGCCGATACCGAGCAATAGCAGACCCACCAGCGCGACAGTAATACGGCGCAATCGCATTTTCCATCCTCCAGAGCAGTTCCGAGCAGATTAAGCTAATACCCGCGATAACCATAGTCTCTCCTCCCACCGGGAGGGGCTGGGGGTGGGTCTGCGCCACCCGCCAGCAGCGCGGGGTTCGGTGCTAGTAATGTCGCGCTATTATGCCATAACCCGATGTTATCGTCAACCTACTGCCCATCGAAGGGATAGATATGTAGCATCCAGCCGAAGATGCGGGGGTAGAACTTGCCGCCCACCGCTTGGCAGTCCGCTTCGCTGACGATTGACCCCGCGGGGCCGAACCGCGTCCATGTGCCCGCCGTACTCCCTAGCCCCGCGGGCGGCAGGCAGATGTTCACGTGCTGGTGCCACTGGGCTACGCTGAGGGGGTAGCGGGCGTTTAGCTGGTCTTCGCTGAAGCGGGCGGGGGCGGTGTACATCACCCCGATTAGCTGGTAGCCGTCGCCCACCTTCTTGTACAGCAGCGAACCCGGCTTGGTGGGGTCAAAACGCACCCCCGCCGCCAGCGAGTTGGCATAATTGGTGAAGTGGTACTCCTCCAGCGGCAGGTTAGGCAGGAACGGCTTGTAGCCGTCGCGCTCGGCCAGCTTGTAGTCGCGGTACTTGCTGAGGGCGGCGCGGGCCTGTGCGCTAATCTGGGCGGCGCGGGCATCGTCGTCGGGGTTCTGGGGGTGGGTAGCGGTCATCTTCATATGCGGCCCCATCTCCATTTGGTGGTTGGACATCGCATCGGTGGTGCCCGATTGGTTCAGCCCATCGCCACTGCTGGGGTCGCCCATGTTCATCCCGCTCATCCCCTCAGCGGCGGTAGGGGTGGGCGATGTTGGGCTAGCCGATGGCGCGGCGGGTCGGGTGCAGCCCACGAGGGTGAAGATAAGCAGCAGCATGGTCAAGGTTTGACGCTTCATGGCCGTTCCTTTCACGATGTGTCAATATCCGAGGGTCATATTGGTTAGATAAGCGAACCAGCGGCGGTGTTTCGTCATCCTGCACCATAATAAATCACGCCACCCCTAAGAGCGGCGTGATATTAATGAACGGATTTGGTAGGGGCGGGCGGCAGCCTGCACTGCTCAACTTACTGATTGGCGACCACGTAGACGGTTTTCGCGGTGTAGACCTTGACATCTACGTCGCTATCGCCGATGGTGTAGGCGGTAACGAGGTCGCCCGGCTTCAGGTCGGCGAGGCTGCCGATGGTCGCGCCCGCCTTCAGCGAGGCGTACTTGGTGTCGGTCGCCGCCGTGACCGTAATCGTGTCGGTGCCGTCGTTGATTTGGAAGGTGCCCGCGCTGGTGTCCACCGCTGTGACCTTGCCTTGCAGCACGTGTTCGTTGGTGGTGGCAAGGTGAGCCGAGGCGAGGTGTATGGCAATTGGCAGGGTGCCCATCATCCCACCTTGCCCTTGCCCTTGCCCCTGCCCCGCGACCGGGGTCTGGCTCTGGGCGGCACCCTTGTTCCCGCCCTTCGCCGCGCCCTTAGCTACGCCCTTGTTCGGGTTGGCGGTTTGGCCCTGTGCTAGCTTCTTACCCTCACCCGTCCACACATTCGCGCCATAGACGTACAGCCTGTCGCCCGGCTTGAGGTCGTTGACGGTAATGGGCTGGCCGAGACGGTCGAACTGGGTGCCGGGACCAACGAAGGCGGTGACGTTGCCATACTTGGTGACGGTCACGGTCAGCGAACCATCATTGTTGAGGGCGACGAAGGTGACGGGCACGGCGCGGAGGCCGGTGCGGATGCGGTCGCCCTGCTCGATGCTGGCGGGGGCGGGGCCAATCATAACCTTGTCGGTGGTGGCGGCGAAGCCCTCACCCACCCCGAACTTGCGCTTCAGCAGGGTCTCACGGTTCTTCAAGGTA
>JBBSEE010000178.1:0-6042 GCA_038239995.1 Chloroflexia bacterium
AACCCGATTAAGCTGACCAAACCGCTGACCGAGGGCATCGAGTTCCGTAATGTGAGCTTCACCTATCCCGGCAAGAGCGAACCCGCGCTCCGCGACGTGAGCTTCGTGGTCCACCCCGATGAGACGGTCGCGTTGGTGGGACAGAATGGCGCGGGCAAGACCACTATCGTCAAGCTGCTCAGTCGCCTCTACGACCCCGACAGCGGCGAGATATTGCTGAACGGTCACAACATCAAGGAGTACGACCTCGACAGCCTCCGCGCGGCGATTGGGGTCATCTTCCAAGATTACGCCACCTACTTCTTCAGCGCACGGGAGAACATCGGGGTGGGCCGCCTGAGCGAGATAGAGAACATGGAGATGGTACAGCACGCCGCGCAGCGCAGCGGCGCAGATGTAGCTATCAACCGCCTACCGCAAGGGTATGAGACCACGCTGGGCCGCTGGTTCGACGAGGGCTATCAACTATCGGGGGGAGAGTGGCAGAAGGTGGCCCTTGCCCGCGCCTTCATGCGCGATGCCGAGGTGCTGATACTGGACGAGCCGACCGCCAGCCTCGATGCCCGCGCCGAGTACGAGATATTCGCCCGCATGAAGCAACTGACCGAGGGTAAGATGGCCCTATTCATCAGCCACCGCTTCAGCACTGTGCGGCTCGCCGACCGTATCTTCGTGCTAGAGAACGGCACCATTACCGAGGACGGCACCCACGCCGACCTGCTGGCCGCGAACAAGACCTACGCGGAACTGTTCAACCTACAGGCGGCCTCGTACAGATAATATTAGATAATATCAGATCAAAGATAAAAGATAAAAGATTAAGGATTTATTGATGATTTCTTTAATCTTTTATCTTTTATCTTTCGTCTTTAATCTGAGCCGCTGGCTTGCCCTCCACCAGCCACCACGCGAACAGGGCACTAGCGAGGGCCATCCCCGCGCAGATGAGCATCACGAGGCGGAAGGCGGCCACGAACGCCTCGGCAATCGCTTGCTGGAGGCTGGGTTTGAGGTCGCTGCTGGCGTTATCCGGAACTTTGGCCGCCGCCAGCTTGATGCTCTGGCCGTTGAGGTTCTGATGAATCGCGGGCGGGGTGTTCAAGTCGGTCATGCGTTGGTCGAGGTTGGCGGAGAAGGTGGCAATCGCAAAGATGCTGAGGACGGCCACCGCCATCAGCCCAGCGGCGCGGGAGACCGCGTTGTTGATGCCGCTGGCAATGCCGCTGCTATGCGCGGGAGCCGCCCCCATCACCGCAGTGGTGAGCGGGGCGACGGTAATCGCCATCCCCAAGCCCAGCACCAGCGCGGCAGGGAAGAAGGTGGTCCAGTAGCTGCCGCCAATCCCCGGCACGGCGAATAGGAAGAAGCCGATTGCCGCAATGCTGGGGCCGATTATCAGCGGCAACTTTGCGCCAAAGCGGGGGATGAGACCGCCCGACCAGCGCGATAGCAAGAATAGCATCAGGATGGTGGGCAAGCCCGCCGCCCCCGACGCAGTGGGCGAGTAGCCCTGCACCTGTTGTAGGTTGAAGGGGAGGAAGAAGAACGCCCCCGCCAGCGCGGCGTAGAGCAGAAAGGTGAGCAGGTTCGCCCCGCTGAAGGTGGGGGAGCGGAACAGGCCTAGCGGCATCATCGGCTGCTTCAGCCGACTCTCCACCACGATGAAGGCGACCAACGCGGCGATACCCAGCCCGATGGTGGTCAGCACCAGCGGGTCGCCGAGGCCGTGACTGTTCGACTCGATGAGGCCATACACCAACGCCCCCAAACCGAGCGTCGCCAGCCCCGCTCCCCACCAATCCAGTTGCTTCGCCCCGCTCAAGTCGTGCGACTCCGGCACGCGGGTGTAGGTGATGAACAGAGTGAGGGCGGCCAGCGGCACATTGATGAAGAACACCCACCGCCATGAGGCGTGTTCCACCAGCCAGCCGCCCAGCACCGGCCCTAGCACCGTGGTAATCGAGGTGAAGCTAGACCACGTGCCAATCGCCCGCCCCCGTTCGCGGTCATTAAAGTAGGAGCTGATAATCGAGAGGCTGCCGGGGGTAAGCAATGCCCCACCGATACCCTGTACCGCTCGCCCTGCAATTAGCTGGTTGATGTCTGGGGCGAGACCACACCACACCGAGGCGGCGGCGAAGATGACGATACCGATACTGAACACCCGCCGCCGCCCGAACAGGTCGCCCAGCGAACCACCCACCAGTATCAGCGCGGCAAGGAACAGGGTATAGGCTTCCACCACCCATTGCACCTGCGCGGCATCGGCGTTCAGTTCACGCTGCAACACCGGCAGGGCCACCCCCACCACCGTGCCGTCAATAAATACCATGCTAGAGCCGATAATCGTGGCCGCCAGCACCCAAATCCCCGCGCCTTGCGCCGCCTTAGGCGCATCCTGCTTCACCGTATCTGCCATTTATCCTCCACATTACGATTTTGGATTTTGGATTTTGGATTTTGGATTGTAGACTGGTGCGTTGATGCAGGGGCGAATGCGATTCGCCCTACTCAACTGCGTAACTCCTATTTAGGTTTTGGACTGTGGATTGTAGATGCTATTCATTTGCGTTCGATGACCCGCACCGCCTTGCCCTCGCTGCGGGGGATGGCGTTGGGTTGCTCCAGCGCGACGGCGGCATGGAGACCCAGCGCGGTGCTGAGGCTATGCTCGACGCGCTGACGTAGGTGGGTGGCCTCGGCACTATCCGCGCTGAGGGTGTAACCGGCGGTGTCGAAGAACTCCTCCCCCACCTCGGCATGGACTTCCAGCTTGGGCATCGCCTCGCGGCGGTCTACCACGATTTGGTAGTAGGGGGTTAGCTCCGCGTGGCCGAGTAGCACTCGCTCTATCTCCGAGGGGAAGACGTTGACCCCGCGAATCACCAGCATATCGTCGGTGCGCCCCTTCACCCGGCTCATCCGCCCATGCGTGCGCCCGCAAACGCAGGGGGCGGTGGTGAAGCTAGCGATGTCGCCAGTGCGGTAGCGGACGAGGGGGAATGCCTCTTTGGTCAGGCTGGTGAAGGTCAGTTCGCCCAGTTCGCCCTCAGCCACCGGCTGGTCGCTGTCGGGGTTGATAATCTCCACGTAGAAGTGGTCCTCCCACACGTGCAGACCGTTCTTCGCCTCCTTGCACTCCACCGATACCCCCGGCCCGATAATCTCGCTCAGGCCATAAATATCCAGTGCCACAATGTTCAGCCGTCGCTCAATCTCCGCCCGCATCTGCTCCGTCCACGGCTCCGCCCCGAACAGGCCATAGCGCAGCTTTAGCTCGGAAGCATCCAGCCGCGCTTGCTCCAGATGCTCGGCAATGTTCAGGGCATAAGAGGGGGTGCAGGTCAGGATATTCGCGCCGAAATCTTGTATCAGCATCAACTGGCGGGGAGTGTTGCCGCCCGACATCGGCACCACCATGCAGCCCAGCAACTCCGCCCCATAGTGAATGCCCAGCCCGCCGGTGAACAGGCCGTAGCCGTAGGCGTTATGCACCACGTCGCCACGCTTCGCCCCCGCCGCCACCAACGACCGAGCGCACACCTCCGCCCATGTTGCCACATCCCCTCGCGTGTAGCCGACCACGGTCAGCTTCCCCTTAGTCCCCGATGAGGCGTGGATACGCACCACCTCCTCGCGCGGGCGGGCGAACAGACCGAAGGGGTATTGGTCGCGCAAGTCGCTCTTTTGGGTGAAGGGCAATTTAGTCAAGTCGTCAAGCCCGTGCAGACTATCGGGGCCGACCCCTGCTTGGGCGAAGCGGTCACGGTAGAAGGGCACACGGGCGGCCACCTCGGCCACCACACCTTGCAGGTGGCTCAGTTGCAACTCGCGCAGCTGTTCGCGCGGCATCGTCTCGATTTGCTCATTCCAATACATCGGTGGCCTCCTCTCGGTACTGGCTGATTACTATCTCCCCGATTATAGCACAGTTTTGCCCAATGGGTGCGACCTAACCGCCCCGCCATGTAGGTTGCAACCTAAGTTTGGTACCAATAGAACTTACGCAGTTGGGCAGGGCGTAGCCAATTTCCACCAATATTGACGGATAAGCGGGCTACTACGGTTAATCCTAAACCCCGCTGGTGCGTGGATACCTTACCAAAACCTTACAGAATCATTTACCACGCACGAGAAGATATGAGTATAGATGAAGCAAGCAGATTGACAATGGGTTATTCAGTTGTTAACATCCCCGATTAGTTGCTGGTAAATGCCAGCAGAGGAATACTCGTGTCAATTAAGTGCTTTACGCTTATTTTGTAACATCTGTTTCTTATCCTATCTTTAACCTTACAGAAAGGCAACCCGTCCATGCGTACCGTCAACAACCCTGCTCCGAGGTGGCTGACCATTGCGATAGTGATGATCATAGGCACGCTGATGACCTCGTTCGCCCCCGCATATGCCGCCCCCGCCGCGCCCGATACCTCATCGAGCGCGAACCAATCGGCCCCTGCCAACCCGCCGTCCGGCTTGTTCAGTTGGCTAAACAGCCAGTGGCGGGGGCAAGTTACCCAACTCCCCGCTCGGTTGCAGAAGGCCGCCACGCCGGTTGCCCCCAAGCCGCCCAAAATTAACACCGCCACCCACCGACACTCCGACGGTCACGCCGACCAGCACTGACACGCCGACGGTGACACCGACTAGCACGCCGACTAACACACCGCGCCCGCTACCGCCCATCACCTATGTAAATGACGATTGGGTGGGCTTGCCGCTCGGTGTCGACCCCGACGGCCCCGGCCCCGCCACGGAGATGGGCTACGATGCTTTCGGCACAGTGCAAGGGGGGGTAAGCGGGGTCGCCAACCCCGGCACCGTGATTGTCTATGCGGGCAATTACCCAGAGCAGGTTTACATCAACAAGCAATTGACGATGAACGCGCCGGATGGTCCGCTCGCCACCTACATCCACGCCCCCGCCACCATGACCACCCTGCACATCGTCAACCCCGGCAACCCCAGCAACTTCCAAGATGTGGCCGACATTGTGACCATCAGCGATACGGTCAGCGTGAGCATGACGGGGTTCAGCATCGCTGGCCCCGGCCCCAGCGGCTGCGGCAGCATTCATTATGGTGTGTTCGTTATCGGCGGCTCCAGCCTCAACTTCAGCAACGGCCACGTCTACTCAGTGCGCGACAACCCCTTCAGCGGCTGCCAGAACGGTATCGCCATCCGCGTCGGCTCCAACTTCCTCGGACAGACCGGCAGTGGCATAGTCAGCAGCAGCGTGTTTACCGACAACCAGAAGAGTGCGGTCATCTTCGACGGCCCCGGCGTTAGTGGCACCATAGACAGCAACCTCGTCACCGGCAACGGCCCCACCAACGTCATTGCCCAGAATGGCATCCAAGTATCGCGTAGCGCAGTCACCACCGTCACCAACAACATCGTCTCCGGCTGGTACTACAGCAACTATCCTACCTCCGCCAGCGGCTGCATCGAGGTCTACAACGCAGGCAATACCACGGTTGCCAACAACCGCGTCTCCGGCTGCAATGTGGGAATTGACCCCGGCAACGACACCCCGGTTACCGCGGTCGGTAGCTTCACCGGCAATATCGTTACCGGCACCAATAGTACCGGCGACTTTGGCATCGCCATTGGCGACGGCTGGGCTGACTCGACCGTTGCCAACAACCAAGTCTCCAACGCCATCTGGGGTATCTACAGCTACGACGTACCCGTGACTATCACGGCCAACCTCGTCCACAGCAACGTCAATGGCATCTACCTCGATGCTTTCAGCGGCAACAATGGTGCGGCCAACGACATCATCACCTTCAACCGCATCGTCAGCAACACCAACGGCCTCGTCAACAACGTCCCCGCCCCGGCCACCGCTATCAACAACTGGTGGGGCTGCAACGCGGGGCCGGGCAATCCCGGCTGCGACACGGTAGTTGCCACTCTGCTGCAAAACTCGACTAGTACGTTAACAGTTAGATATTGATGGATAGAGCCTAGCTAGCTTGCGGCGAGCCTCACCCACCCCGAACTGCCAGTTGATGCTGGCCTTGACTGCATTTCGTTCGC
>JBBSEE010000179.1:0-6039 GCA_038239995.1 Chloroflexia bacterium
AGCATTTGCCACAATTGGGGGTCGACCGCGTAGTCGCCGGGCGGCTGATTGCTGAGACGGGCCAGTGCGCTACGGGGGTCGCGGCGGTCGGTCAGCCCTTCGATATGGGTCGCTGCCGCCAGCCCCTCGGCCACCGCCGCCTGCATCGCATCCACCAGCCCCCCGCCGGTGAGCAGCACGATGAAGTTGGTACCCAACGCCGAGGCACTGAATTGCTGGATTGCCCCGCTGATGCGGGTACGGGTGATTACGCAGGGGTTCATGGTGGGGTATTATAACACTATCTCTGTATCTTCAACAGGGCGCGATGAATCTGCGCCCCTACATTGGGTGGGTGGTGTAGGGGCGTGATAATTCACGCCCTGCCCTTTTCATTTGTCTGAAACTCAGGTACAATAAGTGAAGCAATGACGATGATTAAGGATATTATTGGCAAGGAACTCCCGCAGACTAGTCAGCCACAAGGGAGCGAGGTGGAAACGCCATGTTCGGGAAGGAGCCAAAGCGGATGACCAAGCTGGTGACACAATTGCAAGTGGGGTTGAGCGTGCTGCTACTGCTGGCCTTGACCCTTGCGCCGCAGGGGGGGGTGCATCCTTTGGTGCTGCAACCGCTGGACCCCAACGCCACTCTCGCCCCTGCCCCGCCCACCCCGCCGCGGGCGGACAACACCGACCAGTACGGCGGCTACCTCGGCCTACCGATTGACAACTCCTCGGGCTACTTCCGCACCGCGCAGGTGGATGGCAAGTGGTGGCTGGTCACGCCCGACGGCCACGCCTTCTGGTCTACTGGGGTGAGCGCGATATTCTACGCGCTCGACCCCAGCATCGTGGGCAGCTATTCGTACTTCAACCCCCGTCAGTACGCCAACCCCCAACAGTGGGCGGACACCGCCAGTGGGCGGCTGCTCTCGTGGGGCTTCAACACACTGGGCAGTTGGGCCGACCCGATGCTGGAGGGGCGTGGGCTAGTCACCACGCGCATCCTCGGCCTCAGCGGCGGCGATTTCCCCCGCGCCAACCCCGGCCTCGCCGATGTGTTCGACCCCACTTTCGCCCGCGTGGTCAACGACGAGGTGAAGGCGAACATCAGCGAAGCGGACATCAGCAATCCGTGGCTGCTCGGCTACTTCCTCGACAACGAACTGTGGTGGTATCATGATGGCGTGTACCGCCCCGAACCGCGCCCCAGTGTGGTGGAGAACTATATCGCCCTGCCCCGCACCGCGGCGGGCAAGCAAGCATGGGTCAACTCGCTCCGCGCCCGCTACGCCTCGATTGACGCGCTGAACAAGGCGTGGGGCACGGGCTACACTAGCTTCAATGGCGAAGAGGATAGCAGTCTGTTGAATGTCACCCAAGTGACCGCCGCGTTGGCGGACGACGACAAGGACAAGTTTCTGTTCCAGCTAGCCAGCGAATACTACCGCATCACTAGCAGCGCAATCCGCGCCCGCGACCCTCATCACCTCTTGCTCGGCGACCGCCACCTGCCCCCGCCCCAGCTAAAGCCGGTGATTGACGCGGCGGCGCAGTACATGGACGTGCAGTCCATCAATGTCTACAACAGCCGCTTCAATCACTTCATCCCCGAACTGAATTGGGCCGACCAAATCGGTAGTTGGAGCAACAAGCCGGTGCTGATTACCGAGTACGATGTGCGGGGTACGGATAGCGGGCTGCCCAACGGCTTCCGCAACCCCGGCCCCCCCGTGCCCAGCCAAGATGCTCGTGCCGATGCCTATCGCATCTTCATCAATCAACTGCTGAAGCGGCCCTACGTGGTGGGGGCGCACTGGTTTCCCTACGCTGATGACCCTGCGGTTGGCAGCCGCCCCGACCAGAATAACAACTGGGGGCTGGTGGATGCCACCGACCAACCCTACGCCGCGCTGGTGCTGCGCCTCGCCGACTATAACCGCAACATCTACCCCCTGCGGCTAGGGCAAACCACCGCGCTGCCTATCCCCCGCTATCCCGCCTACAACGATAGCCTGTTCGTCACCAACCCCACCTTCAATTGGGAGGGCGATGCGGACAGCTATAGGGTACAAGTAGCCCGTCGCCCCGACTTCCGCGACGCACGTAGCTACCAAGTCAATGCCACTAGCTTCGCCCCCCCCGATGAGTTGGCAGCGGGCCGCTGGTACTGGCGGGTGCGGGCCACCTCTGGGGGGGACGATTACCTCGCCTATACCAGTGCGTGGCCGTTCTACGTCTACAAGGTGGTCAACAGCCTCAGCCTTGCCGACTTCGAGGGGGACGCGGCGGCGAACTGGCGGGCCGACCCGCCGGGGTCAATCAACCTCAGCCCATCCAGTGACGGCGTGACCGAGGGGGGGCAATCGCTGCGGCTGGACTATACCGGCAAGGCCGACTATGCCACTAGCGGCGCGAACCTATATCGTCTACCGGAAGGCGGGGCGTTCCAGCCCCGCGATTGGAGTGGCTACGATTTCCTCGCCCTCGACGTGACCCGTCCCAATGCTGACTATACCGTGCCCGTACCAGTGGTAGGTATCAGCAACGACGATGGCAGCAAGAGCTACAACTGGCGGGTTTGGCTCCGCGCGGGCACAGAACACGCGGCGATGCGGGTTGCCGATGCTGCCGCCGCGCTCGACCTTCACCAAGTGGGTCATCTGCGCTTCGGCTATGGTTTCCCGCCCGCGGGCATTACCCTCTACCTCGACAACCTGCGCCTGATACAAGTCAGCCACGACTCCGCCGCCCAGCCCGCGATTGGCCCGGTCGCCGCCGACGCGCACTCCAGCGGCACAGTGGAACTGGACTGGAGCGGCTACCAACCGGCGGCCACTACGGTCGGCTACAACATCTACGTCAGCGACCACCCCTTTGCCGCCAGCGATGCTCTACTGCCGGTGCAATATGTGGATGCCACCGTGATGCACGCGCGAGTCAAACTGGCGACGGGGTTGGCAAGCGGCAACCTCCAGCCGTTGAGCAATGGGGTAGGTTACTATTTCGCGGTCAGGGCGGTGGACGCATGGGGCAACATCGGGCCGCTCGGCCAGTTGGCGCAGGCGACCCCCACCGCCACCGAACAGTTCGCCACCGCTCCATTATCGCAACTTATAGAGAGCGTAATCGCCCACCGTGAACAGCGGCGGGCCGAAATAGCGGTTCATGAACGTTTGCTCCGCATCCTTGTACGGGTCATAGCCGTAGGGCAGCTTCGGGGCGAGCGGCAGGCGCGGGTGATATAGCACATAGTCAACCCCCAACTCCGCCAGTCGCGCCCGCCATCTGCCCGCTTCGCCGCCGAAATCGCTGTAGAGCGGCACGAGACGGGCGTAGATGTAGCGGCGGGGAATGTAGTAGCCACGTGGCAGACTGTCCCACACATATACGGTCGCGGTTAGCGGGGTACTGGCAGCGATGTACTGCATCATGGGGTAGTCCTCGCTGTGGCGGGCAAGGTAATCCTGCTCGGCAGGGCGGTCGGTGGCAAAGGCAGTGGGCAGATAATCAGCCGCGCTGAGGACATAGTCGAGGGTGAGCAGCACAAGGGTGAGAGCAAGCAGGCCGCCGATGAGGGGACGCAGCCAACGATTTGCCGCCAGCGAGATTGCCGCGTAAGCTCCCAGTAGTGCGGCTAGCAAGAAGAAAGGGGCGAGATAGCGGATGCTGAGGTGCGAGAAGAGGGTGGCCCAGCATAGCCAATACCCTGCCGCCACCCACCCCAGCCAGCCGAGCGGCGGTCGCCACCTTGCCAGCGGCAGGGCGAGCAACAGGGGCAACAGCAGCGGGCCGAGGCTGACCACGTGAACTTGCGCGTCAATGGTGAGCGGTGGGCGGGTGAGCGCGGCGAGGGTATCACTCCAGCCGTCCGCCAGTGTTTGCAAGCTGAGGGGTGGGGCGATTGCTAGCAGGTAGGTGGGCGAATCGTGCGCCGACCAGTAGCTGCCGCCGAACAGGTTGCCCGCGAACGGCCAGACGGGGTTGCCGGTTTCGAGGTAATTACGTAGCAGCCATGGGCTGAACACCAGCACAAGGGGTAGCCCGAAGGCGGCCAGCATTTTCACTATCTGTCCCCATCGCCGTGCGCCATGACGCAGCAGGACCACCACCAACGCGACACCGAGGGCGACCACCACCGCCACTGCCGTGTACTTGACCGCAAGGGCCAAGCCGCCGCATAGCCCAGCGAGTGCTAGCAGCGCGGGTGGCGGCATCCCATTCCCTAGTCTAAAGGCGCAGTAGCAGGCGTAGACGGCGAGTAGGGCAAAGCCAGCTTGCGCCAAATCATCGTTGGCTGCCCGCAGGATGTAGCCAATCACTGGGCTGGTGAACAAGATTGCAACGGTGAGCAGGGGCAACACCCGCCCATCGCGCCGCCCGTCGGCCAGATAACGTTTGGCGAACAGTCCCACCGCCGCCACCCCCAGCAGCGAACAGGCGAACACCAGCAACACCGCCAGCCGGTCGCTGCCCAGCAGCAAGCCCCATGTGCAGAGCATCCCCATCATCTGCGGGTAGGTGCTATAATAACCAAAGTCGGGCTGAAACCTAACCGCGTGCTGCGCCACGTAGCGGGCGGGCAAGGCAAGGTGATACATCACATCATCTTGAGTGAGGGGCGGCACCAGTGCCTGTACCAGCGCGACCGCGATAGCGAGGATGATAATAAGCGCGAGGAACAAATTGGGGGGATAACGCAAGGTGGTGAGGGCGCGACGCAGCGAGGGGCCAGCTTCACACATCACCGACCATAGGTGCGGAGCGGCCAGCACCGCCAGCAGCAAGAGCAGGATGAGGGCAATTGGCAGATAGATGAGGCCGAGCAAACCAAGCGTGAGCAGCGCATAAGCCAGCATCGCGTAGCCGAGGGCCAGCCCGAACACCAGCCGTTCGCCGATACTGAGTAGGCTGGATACTCGCAGCAAGGCCAGCAACCGCAGACCGAGGCCCAACCCAATCCCGCTAATCAACACCACCGTGATTAGTTCGACCAGATGCGCGAGGATGGGCGGCAGGCCGAACATCAACCCCCCACCAGTTGCGTCAAGTGTGGCGTGTTATGCCAAACAAAGACGTAGAGATATAGCAGCCACCACAAAGCAGCCACTCCCACCATGCCAACTATCAGCCGAATGCGTTCGCGCGTTGACAAGCCAGCCTCCCCGATACGCAAAGTTGCGCCGATTATACCACTTTGCGGTCTGGGTTGGGGCAAAACAAAAGGGACAGCTGATTGGCCGTCCCTCAAGTCTATATTGGTCGGGGCGAGAGGATTTGAACCTCCGACCACCTGAACCCCATTCAGGTGCGCTACCGGGCTGCGCTACGCCCCGCGACAACTTACAGAACTGATTATATCAGATATTGCCAATTTTGGCAAGCCCCGCATCAACTCAATCTGCTCACATCAGATAAAGGGCTTCGATGCGATGCCGATTGACCACCAGCAGGTCGAGGGGGCGGGGGGGCATTTGGGTCTGGGCAAGGTAGTAGAGGTTAACGCTAGTGAAAGGGATGAAATCGTCAGTTATTATCTCAAACGTATCCATTAGGGTATTCCCCTCGCGTAGGTGGATATAGCCGAGCGCGGCGTAAGGGCCGAAGGAGACGAAGCAAGCTTGGGCGATGCGCTTCGATTTATACTCGTTGGGGTTGTAGGCGCGGGGCGGGGTGCCCTCTTGGAAGAAGGTGGCGCAGATAGGCGCGGTACGGGGTACGAGTATCTCATACTGACCATCCTGCTTGGGGGGCGGCTGGGTGGCGGGCTGGGTCAGCCCCTTCTGCACCATCAGATAGCTGCGCTCCTTCTGGTTGAACATATCGGTGAAGCGGCGGTAAGGGATGACGTTCACGTACCCGCGTACTATCACCTGCTCGAAGTACATCTCCGCCCCGTGCGTGCCGCCAATCGCGCTAAGTTCGCTCATCGTCGCGCCTCCCCCTGTGTAAGTTTGTAGCTGCAACGCAGTATAGACCAGCCCCGCGTCGCTGTCAACCTTGCACATCATCACCATTGCTGGTAGAATAGAGCGCACGTGGCAAATTGTGGTAGCAT
>JBBSEE010000180.1:0-6015 GCA_038239995.1 Chloroflexia bacterium
GGCCCCCCCCCCCCCCCCCCCCCCCCCCCCCCCCCACGATGCGGGCTAGTTCGCGCTGAATAATCGTGCTGAGGCGGCGGATGGGCCAATCGTTGCCGAGGCGGAGCAGGGGATAATAGGCCAGCGTGGGGATGAGGCTGGCGAGGCGGTGGGGCGGAAGCGGCTGCACCGCGATGCCGTCAAGAGCGTAGGGGGCGATAGGGGGGGCGGCCAGCGTGGTACCTAGCAGCCAATCGTGGCGGTCACTGTTCCAGTGGCTGGCAACGGTGAGGCGATGACCAAGCGCGGCCAACTCCACCGCCAGCCGATGCGCCAGCCCCTGCGCCCCGCCAATCGCGGGCGGGTAGCCGGTGATGGTGAACAGGTAGGTTTGAGGTTTGAGGTTTGAGGTTTGAGTGATGGGGTTATTCGTTGGCTGCCGTCCGTCGTGTCCGTTTGTGCGTTGATCGCTACTCGCACCCACCCCCAGCCCCTCCCGATGGGAGGGGAGTTGGCCCACCCCCTGCCCCTCCCGATGGGAGGGGAGTTGACCCACCCCCTGCCCCTCCCGATGGGAGGGGAGCTAGCTGCCAAACACCAGTGCGAACTGGCGGGCGAAGGCGGCGGCGACTTCGGTGAGGCTGGGGGCGGGGTCAAGCCGGGTCGCCATGCTGGTCACACCCTTGTCGGGGTCGCTGATGCCGCAGGGGATGATGTAGCCGAAGTAGGCGAGGTCGGGGGCGACATTGAGGGCAATGCCGTGCGTGGTGATGCCCCGCGCGTTGACGTGGACACCGATGGCCGCCAGCTTGTCAAACCGTGCGCCGCGCTCTACCCAGATGCCGCTGTAGCCCTCTAGCTGGCGGGCGGTGATGCCGAACTCGGCCACGGTGGCGAGCAGCACGCGCTCTAGGTCACGCACGTAGCGGGGGTAATCGAGCGGCTGCCCGCGCCGGGCGGCAAGGTCGAGGATGGGGTAGGCGACCAGTTGGCCGGGGCCGTGATAGGTGACATCGCCGCCCCGCTCCACCCAATGCACCGCCACCCCCCGCGCGGCTAGCTGTGCGTCGGTGAGCAGGATGTTCTCCCGCTTGCCCTTGCGCCCCAGCGTGTAGACGTGGGGATGCTCCAGCAGCAGCAGACTGTCGCCCACCGCCCCCGCCTCCCGCCGCGCCGCCCATTCGTGCTGCACCCGTAGCCCCTCATCGTAGGGGACGAGGCCGAGGTGGTGGGTGGTGATGGTGGTAATCGTATCAGACATAGTGATGCCTTTAGGGGGTCGGGGTCTGCTGCATCCGCGTGCCTCCCATAGCTAACGATAGCTGCTCCACTTACCCCGCTGATAGCGCAATATCGTCCCGCTGTTGCCCACCGCCCAGCCTTGCTGCGGGTGGGCGAAACTGACGGCGATGGGGGACATCAGTGCTAGCGATTCTAGCACATCGTCGGGCAGAGGGCAACTCTAGTGCGAATATATCAACGCCCCCATCTACATACGGTAGACGAGGGCGAAATGTTGCAGACTTAGCTATAAGCCCCCAGCGGGGGTTGGGGGAGAATCTTGACCTAAGGCAGGGTTGGTCGTGGCCGCGGCCACAAGGTAAGGCAGCATTTCTCCCCCCACCCCCGCTGGGGGCTTTAGATGGTGCTGCCCCATACTCACACGTTCTTCAGCGGGCCGAAGTAGGTGGAGGCGGCTTGATTGATTAGCTGGGGCGATAGCTGGGGGGCGAGGCCCTGATAGCGGGCGTATCCCACCAGTTGGCGAAGTAGGTCGCGGGGGTGAACCGCGCGGGGGGGGCGTTGGGTCTTCATGTAATACTCGGTGATGAGATAGTTCATCCCCGCCTCATCGTAAGGTACGCCTTGCCGCTGGCATTCGCTGAGGAAGATCTTGTAGAACTGCTCCAAGGTGGGGTTGGGCATATACAGCTTGTTCTGGATGCGGCGCAGGAAGGCTTCATCCACGAGGTCGGCGGGTTCGAGGTTGGTGGAGAGGACGAGGAACAGTTCAAAGGGCACCAACAGCTTCTTGCCGGTGCGGAGAGTGAGGAAGTCTATGTTCTTCTCCAGCGGCACAATCCAGCGGTTGAGCAACTGTTGGGGGCTAATCTGCTGGCGGCCAAAGTCGTCAATCAGGAACACCCCATTGTTGGCCTTCAGTTGGAAGGGGGCTTCGTAGAACCCGGCATCTTGATGATAGCGCAGGTCGAGGCTATCCATCACCAGTTCGCCGCCCACCACCACCACCGGGCGAATAATCTGCAACCAGCGGTGGTCGGGGTATTCGGCGGACTTGGGGTTGACGATGCTGGCAAACTCGGTGGCGACTGCCTCCTCATTGCCACTGAGGGGGGCGGGATGGTGCAGGTTGCGGTCGAAGAACTGGATGATTTGACCGTCCGACTCGATGGCGTAGGGGACGGCCACCGCGTCGCCCAACATCGCCCCGATGCGCTCGGCCAGCATACTCTTGCCGTTGCCGGGTGAGCCGAAGATGAACAGCGAGCGGCCAGAGCTAACCACCGCCCCCACTTGGTCCACCATCTCGCTGGTCAGGATCATGTCGCTGAGGGCGTTGACCACCACTGTGCGATTGATCAGGGTGCGGACGTTGGCTTGGGCGATGACCATCTCGATGTAGCGATGCAGCGGCACCGGGGCGGGGCCGATGTAGGAGGAGCGGCGCAGGGCAATCTCGGCCCGCTCCATCCCCTTCTTACTGAGCAGATACTGGTAGCCCGCTGCGCCCACCCCGCTCGCGCCAGTCACTTCCAGCAATTCTTCACGCTTCAGCACGGTGATGATGTTTTCCAGCACGCCATAGAAGGCTAGCCGTGTCTGGGCCATCAGGTCGTAGCCGTTCATATAGCTGGTGTAATAGAGCAACTTCAGCACGAGGTCGCTAATCATGCTGGGGTTAATCTCGGTCTCAGCGAGGGACTTCGGCTCCTTCAAGGTGCTGGCGATTAGCTCCTTGTCGCTCATGGGCACGGGCAGGGGGTTGACGTTCAACCCAGTGGGGGGATTGCTGACAACCATATGCTTGTCTCTCCTATAATAAGCTATGTCTAAGCTGGGTGATGGCGGTTCGCCCCTACCCCCATCCAATTAGTCCGACGCTTCCGCATAAGGGCGATTAACTTGTTTGCCATATTATAGAGCTTTTGCCGCGATTTGCAAGTGCCAGCCCTTCGAGGTGGTGAGGTTGGGCCAAAGTTGGTGCAGGGGTAGTTACTTTTTGTGAAGTTGACAGCAGAGTAGGATAGTGATAACATCTTCGCGCTCTCTACTCTGCTGCTGTTGCATATGCTAACCCATGCGCCGCGAGGTTGCCTTGACCCGCGAGCAGCAAGGTCGAGGGAGAGGAAAAAGGAAGTGGGAGCTGAACCGTACCGCTGCGGAGCGGCGGATAGCAGCGGGGTGGTCCCGTTGTGGCGGCTCAGTCTCGTCAAACAAAGAAAGGTGGAACTGCATGAGGAAGTACAGGTTGTTTTTCCCGCTACTGATGTTGGCATTGGTTGCCACTTCGTTCGCGGGCCTGTTCGGTATCGTCGCGGTGGGTCAATCACCCGCTGTGTCCGCCGCCGCAAGCAACCAGAGTACCGTCTCGTCTATATCCAATCAAGCAACTACCAAGCTAACTGGCAGCAAGAGCGTCGTTGACGGCGTGGCCTGTAGCGAAGTCTACAAGCTGGGGATTAACCGGCAGATGAACCTGCGGGCCAGCGAAATCATGGTCGGCTGCGGCTACGCGGAGGGGGGCTATACCCCCGGCGGCAGTGACAACCGCAACAACTCTGCCGACTACGGCGGCACCGATGTGGATGCCGTGACCGGCAGCGAGACCTACCCGCACGTGACCCAAGCCGAGAGTATGAACTGGGCCAACGGCAGCACCGTAGTCATCAACTACAACGACTCGCGCAACGCCTCCAGTTGCTACGCGGGTATCTCCTACTCCACCAACAATGGGGCTAGCTACACCCGCATCAACCCCTTCTGCTCCGGGCATGGCACCAACTACGGCGACCCAGTGGTGGTCTACAACGCCAGCCAGAGCAAGTGGTACGCGGGCGACCTCGCCACCGGCTGCGGCGGGCAGGGCATCGGGCTGTGGACCTCGACCGACGCAATCAACTGGACGGCTGGCGCGTGCGCTCACAACGGCACCTCCGACGACCGCGAGAGTATGTGGGTAGACAACACTTCGTCCAGCCCCCATTATGGGCGGATGTACATCTCATGGAACGACTTCGCCAACGGCCAGAACGTGATGCTGGTCTACTCCGATAATGGCACCTCGTGGACGCAGGCGACCATTCACAGCGGCACCTTCGTGCGTAACCAGAACACCGCGGGCGGCAGCGATGGCACCGTGTTCGTCTATGGCGGCGAACCCGGCAGCGACACCACCGGCTCGACCCGCGTCAACCACGTGTTCCGCTCTACCAATGGTGGCACTAGCTGGACCGACCTCAGCCTCAGCGGGGCGAGCTTTAGCGGCCCCGGCGACCTCAACTGCACCGGCGGCTTCCCCGCCCAGTCCCCCATCTGGCGGGACGAGGGTTGGGGGCAACTGGCGGTTGGTGCTAGCGGCATCATCCATTACGTCTACGAAGCACATGGCTCCGGTAGCGACCCCGGCGACATCTACTATAGTCGCTCCACCGACAACGGCAACTCGTGGTCGTCGCCGACCAAGGTCAACACCGACGGCACCACTCGCGCTCAGTTCAAGCCGGACATGGCGGCGACCAGCAGCGGCGGAGTGGTGATTAGCTGGTACGACCGCCGCAGCACCAGCAACAACGATTACGAATACTGGAGCAAGGTCTCCACCGACAATGGCGTATCCTTCGCCGGTGAGCAACGCACCAGTGATGTGGTCATCACCCAGCCGCTGCAACCCGACTCTAACGTGCAAGCCTGCTACGCGGGCGACTATGACTACCACTACGCGCAGGGCAGCACCGTGTACCTAAGCTGGACCGATGGCCGCGTCCAAGTCAGCGGCAACAACCAGCAGGACGTATTCACCGACAAGATTACCGTGGGCGGCGGCGGGCCGACTGCTACCCCCACCAACACCCCGATACCGACCAATACACCCACCCGCACCCCGACCGGCACCCCCGGCCCGCCCACCAATACCCCGACTAGCACCCCCACCCCCGGTGGCTGCGGCGGCAATGTGTTCGCCAACCCCGGCTTCGAGACCGGCAGCCTAAGCTCGTGGACGATTGACGGCACCGCCAACTCGCCGGTAGTCAGCACCACCCAGCATCACGCGGGTAGCTACTCCGCCCTGTTGGGCAACCCCAGCGGTGGTGAACCGAACGGCAACAGTTCCTTCTACCAGACCATCACCGTGCCCGCGGGTGGCGGCACTCTCAGCTACTGGTACTGGCCCGCCACCACCGACTCCATCACCTACGACTGGCAGGATGCTTACGTGCAGAACACCAGCGGCACCACCCTCGCCACCATCATGCACGTGGACTCCAATGCCCAGACGTGGACCAACGTCAACTTCAGCATGGCCGCCTATGCGGGTCAGACCGTGCGGATCAAGTTCCTCGTCCACCAAGATGGCTACGGCGATGACACCTCCATGTACGTGGATGATGTTTCGCTGGGTGGCGCATGCGCGACCCCGACCCCGACCAACACCCCGCCCCCGCCACCCACTGCTACGCCGACTAACACGCCGGTGAGTTGCGGCAATGTGTTCGTCAACCCCGGCTTCGAGACCGGCAGCCTCAGTTCGTGGACCATAGACGGCACTGCCAACTCGCCCGTGGTCAGCACCACCCAGCATCACGCGGGTAGCTACTCCGCCCTGCTGGGCAACCCCAGCGGTGGTGAACCGAACGGCAACAGTTCCTTCTACCAAACCATCACCGTGCCCGCAGGCGGCGGCACTCTCAGCTACTGGTACTGGCCCGCCACCACCGACTCCATCACCTACGACTGGCAGGATGCTTACGTGCAGAACACCAGCGGCACCACCCTCGCCACCATCATGCACGTGGA
>JBBSEE010000181.1:0-6012 GCA_038239995.1 Chloroflexia bacterium
GTGTTCAATGTTCATCGCCGCCAACGGTGAAGTGCAGCAGTATACCGAGGCGGGTGGCATTGAAAGTGCCACCGTGGCGGTGCAGCCCGGCCACACCTACGCAATCGGCGTGTTGGTCAAAGGCAGCATGACCGACAATTCGTTCCTCAAGTTTGGGCCGGTATTTCGCGCCAACGGTGGGCCAGAGACGTGGGCTTACAGCGTGCGCGATCATATCAACAACAGCGGCTGGCTTCCGATGACGATTATTCGCACTGCCCCGGCGGGCACCACCACTATGTCGGTACGGATTTACAACTATAACACCACCAACACATGGATGGCCCTGTGGATGGACGCGGTATCGGTCAAGGATGTGACCGGCAACACCAACTAGGGCAAAATTGGGCTAATCCAAAGGGGAGGAAAGCAGACGGGCGGAGCTACGGCTCCGCTCGTTTGTTTTGTGCTATACCACCTACCGTTACCGATTGGTCGCCGGTCGGGGGCTGTGTTTTCCTGTTGCGACGGCGGGGATAATCAGTGGTGCAGTCCGCGCGGGATGGGCAGCCTCGACCTTGACCGCCTGCAAGTTCGCCCTCAGCCGCCCGCCCGCCCATACTGCGGGGGAGAGCAGCAGGGCGGGCGCAAGATAGTCGGCCCATAGGGGCAGACCATAGCTGCTTAGGTGAGTAACAAGCGGGGCGACCATCTGCCCATGCAGCAGCATCGCGCTCATCTGCACAAGGGGCGACTGCCAGGGGATGAACTGCCACTCGCTATAGTGGGCGGCAAGGTCGGGCAAGTTGTGCCCGCCGAAGAAGGCGGCTTGGAAGCTGACCAGCGCACTGAGCAATTGCACCGCCCCGCCCGCCCCCAGCAGCGTGACGAAGGCAACCCGACGGACGCGACCCCACGCCTCGAAGTCGGCCAGCAGCACGCCGAGCGGCAACACCAGCAGGGGGGTGAGCGGCATGATATAGCGCGGCCCCCACGCGAGGTCGCCGCTCCAGAACGATAGACGCGCATAGAACAACAGCAGCAGCAGGCTGACCATCCCCCATAGCAAACTGAAGCTGGGCCACCGCTGGTAGAAGCGGCGGGCCGACCAGCACAGCAATATCAGTGGCGGCGAGTAGAGGAACAAGCTCTTGCCGCTGCTGGCGAGCATCCCATATATGCCGGTAAGCTCCGCGCTGGGGCTAGGCAGCACGAAGGCCGACGCAGTGTAGCCGGGGTTGAGCAAATCGCCGGTCCGCAGCAGGTTGTAGCCGATATTAGCCGCCGTCGCCAGCAACAGAGGGAGGAGGAGCAAGGTTTGAGGTTTGAGGTTTGAGGTTTGAGGTTTGGCCGGTGCGTGGCGATAGGCGCGAACTAGCCACCAGCCGATGACCACGAGGCCGACGAGGGTGTACTCCTCTTTGGTGAGCGCGAGGGCGGCGAGGAGCAGGCCGGCACGGGCTAGCCATGTGTGGGCTGCCGTATCATCACTCGCTCCTTCCGCCCGCAGCAGGGTGTAGGCGAGGGCGAGGAGCAGGGTGGCAAGCAGCATCTCGGTGCTGGTGAGCAGCGCATAGGCAAAGATGGTGGTACATCCCCCACCCATCAGGGCGAGGGCGAGGGCAAGGCGGGGGCGACGGTAAAGTAGCAGCGCGGTGCGATACAGCAGCAGCACGGTAAGTGCCCCCAGCAGCGGGTTGAGCAGCATCACGCTCAGTTCGCGCAGGGCGGGCAAGGGATGGCCCACCGCCCGCTCCACCAGCATCGCTGCCCCGATAAAGGGGGCTTGGGCGAGGCTCTGGCCCAGCCCATACTTGCTGAAGTTGGAGTCGTAAACCGACACCGGCAGCACCAGACTGTGGCGGAGCAGGAGGCTCTCGGTGGCGAGGTATTTAACCTTGTCATCGTCGGAGGAGAACTGGCCGGGGGTGAGCAGCAGATAGACCGCAAGGGCGGTGACGAACAGCCACACTTCGACATTGCCCCCGCGTGCCTTACGCCCCCGCCCACGAGTGAAGAGGGCGACTGCTAGCGCTGTGCATAGCGCGGCAAGTAGAGCCACGATGTAGAGGGCGAACAGTGGACGCAGCAGATACAGCGCAGGCAGCAGCACAACCATCGCCAACCCAGCGGCGGCCAGCATACCACGCCAACCCCAACGCAACATCGCCAGCATCGCTGCCAATATCACCGCGAGGGCGAGGGTCAGCGGCAGCCACCAGTCGGGCGGCGGGGCGGGGTCCAGCGAGGCGACTTCAATCGCATCAAGCGGCAGGCCGAGGTGATTGACCCCATTCACATCGGTGAAGGTCGCGCTCTGTATCCGCAGGTCGAGGCCATTGCCCAAGTCAGCGGGGGCGAGGGTGTAGCTGTACCAGTTCCAGCCCGCCGCCAGCCGTGTCTCCCCCACTACCTTACCGTGCAGCCGCAAGGTCATGGTCAGGGGCGCGGGGTCGGGTCGCCAGTTGTCGCCGCTGCGGATACGCAACAACATTGGGGCGGCGGTATCCATCGCCGGTAGGCGTAGGCTGGCATCGCCGTCCGTCCAGCGGTAGCTCACCTCACCCACACTACTAGGCATTCCCACCCCGCTGATAAAGGGCGCATCCCCGGCCCCGCCCACATCCAACTGATAGCTGGTCAGCGGCGCGGCGGGCAGAGCCAGCAACAGGGCCAGCAAGCCGAGGGCGAACGCGAGGATGAGCTTAGGATGGGGCAGAGTGGACTTCATACCAGTATATAGTCACCAGCATGAGGATTCCTTCAGTCTAGCATCAAATTGACCTCAACCCCGAACTTGACTATAATAGCGGGGCAACTAATCTTGATGAAAGGCAGGAACGGGCCATGAGCGAGACGAAAGTAGCACCCTATGGCGGGTGGCAGTCGCCGATTAGCGCGGACTTGGTGGTGCAGGGGGGCAACTCGCTGGTGAGTGTGCGCTTCGAGGGTGGAGATGTATATTGGCTGGAGGGGCGGCCCGCCGAGGGTGGTCGGGTTACACTGATGCGTTGTGATGCTCGCGGCCAGATTGCCGATGCTAGTCCCCCTCAGTTCAACCTGCGAACACGGGTGCATGAGTATGGCGGCGGGGCGTACACCGTGGCGGGCGGCCACGTCTACTTCTCCAACTTCAGCGACAACCTTGTCTATATCCAAGCGCAGGGTGGCACACCGCAGCCGCTCACCCACGACTCGGCGTTGCGCTATGCCGACTTCCTGCTCGATGCGGGGCGGGGGCGGCTAATTTGTGTGCGCGAAGACCATCGCGACCCCAGCCACGAGGCGGTCAACACCCTTGTGGCCCTGTCGCTGGATGGCAGCGAACAGGTGTTGCAAGGGGGCAACGACTTCTACTCCTCCCCCCGCCTCAGCCCCGACGGAGGGCGGCTGGCGTGGCTGACGTGGCATCACCCCAACCTGCCGTGGGACGGCACCGAATTGTGGGTGGGCAAGATTGCTGTGGATGGCCGCCTCAGCGCGACCCAGCGGGTGACGGGCGGCGACCACGAGTCTATCTTCCAGCCAGAGTGGGCGGCGGATGGCAGCCTCTACTACACCTCCGACCGCAGCGGCTGGTGGAACATCTACCGCTGGCACGAGGGCCAAGAGCAACGGGTGGTGGAGGCCGAGGCCGAGTTCGGCAAGCCCCAGTGGGTGTTCGGCCTATCCAGCTACGCCTTCGTCGGGCCAAATCGCCTTGTCTGCACCGTGCAGCAGGTTGGTATCGTCCGCCTCGTCAGTGTGGATACCGATAGCGGCGCGGTCAGTGACATCCCTACCCCCTACACCGCGATAGCCGACCCAGTGGCCGAGGGCGGGCGGGTAGGGTTCATCGCCGCCTCGCCCACTAGCCCGACCGCAGTGGTAATGCTGGAGGTGGACAGCGGCAAGATTACCGAGCTACGCCGCGCTAGCGACATCACCATTGACCCTAGCTACATCTCCGTGCCGCAAGCCATCGAGTTCCCCACTGAGGGAGGCATGACCGCCCACGCCTTCTTCTACCCCCCCGATAACCGCGACTACACCGCACCACAAGGTGAGCTTCCCCCCCTTATCGTCAAGAGTCACGGCGGGCCGACCAGCGCGAGCGTCACCGCCCTCAACCTCGGCATCCAATTCTGGACCAGTCGCGGCATCGCGGTGCTGGACGTGAACTATGGCGGCAGCAGCGGCTATGGGCGCGAGTATCGGGAGCGGCTCTATGGTCAGTGGGGGGTGGTGGATGTGGACGATTGCGCCAATGGGGCGACCTATCTTGCCCAGCGCGGACTGGTGGATGGCGAACGGCTGGCGATTACCGGCGGCAGCGCGGGGGGATACACCACTCTCTGCGCCGTCGCCTTCCGCGATACCTTCAAGGCGGGGGCTAGCCACTACGGGATTGGCGATTTGGAAACCTTCGCCCAAGACACCCACAAGTTCGAGTCCCGCTACATGGAGCAGCTAGTCGGCCCTTACCCGCAAGAACGGGAGCGGTATTATCAGCGGTCGCCCATCCACTTCGCCGAGCGCATCGCCTGCCCGCTGATTATCTTTCAGGGGCTGGACGACAAGGTAGTGCCGCCCAATCAGGCTGAGGATATGGTGGCCGCCCTGCATAAGAATGGCACTCCCTATGCCTACGTGCCGTTCGAGGGGGAGGGGCACGGCTTCCGCAACGGCAAGCACATCAAGCGGGCGTTGGAGGCGGAGCTATACTTCTACTCGCGCGTGTTCCGCTTCCCCCTTGCCGAGCCGGTTGAGCCAGTCACCATCGAGGGGCTGAGTTAGTTTTGAGTTAGATTGAAAAGTGAAGGTTTCCGCCCCGCCGCGCATATTACCCAGTGTGCAGGACACTATCAGCGAAGGAGCAAGGCAGTGGCGGGCAAAGTGGGGCGCATCATCATCGCAATCGCGGTCATCGCATGGCTGGTGGCCGGTTTTCTCAGCTTCGGACAGGTGCTGACCCAGCGGGTGGGCAAGCCTGCGTCGTTGCCCACCCCCACGCTCGACGAATATGGCGGCGACGCTAGCGTGAGCATCGCCAACGACAGCGGCTACTTCCAGACCAAGCAGGTTGGCGGCAAGTGGTGGCTGGTCACGCCCGCCGCGCACGCCTTCTACTCGCTGGGGGTGGATGGTATCAGTACCACCACTGGCCTCAGCATCACCGACAGCTATGCCCAAGCGGTGCGCGACCAGTATCCCAGCGTGGATACGTGGGCGGCGACTAGCGTGGCGCGACTGAAGGGATGGGGCTTCAACACCATTGGGGCGTGGAGCAACGCCGAAGTAGAACATCGTGGCCTGCCCCACAGCCGCAGCCTACGCATCGTTGCGGATATGCCCCAGACGCGGGTAAACTGGGTGTTCCCCGACGTGTTCGACCCCGCGTGGGAGCAGCACGCCCGCGAACGAGTTGCCGCGCTGATTAGCGATGCCGATGTGAATGACAAGTGGCTGCTAGGCTGGTATCTGGACAACGAACTGTGGTGGTATCAAGACGGCCTCTACGTAGACCGACCCAACAACACCGTGGTGGAGAACTACATCGCCCAACCGCCCACCAGCACTGCCAAGCTAGGCTGGGTTAGCTATATCGAAAGTCGCTACTCAGACATTGCCGCCCTGAACAAGGCGTGGGGCACGCAATTCAGTGCCTTTCGCGGCCCCGCCCCTGATACTTTGCAGCAGACTGCCAAGATTACCGCCCTCGCCGCCGAAGGGGACAAGATGGGCTTCCTCGGCCTCGTCGCGGACCGCTTCTTCCGCACCAGCGTGGCCGCCGTCCGCGCCCGCGACCCCCATCACCTGATACTGGGGGTGCGCTTCCTTCCCCAACCCGTGCTAGAGCCGGTGGCAGATGCAGCGGCCAAGTATGTGGACGTGCTGACCGTGAATATCTACAACAAGAACTTCGACCAGCCGGACATGAGCATCATTGACCACCTTGCTAGCGTGGGCAAGACGGTGATTATTACCTAGTTCACCGCCCGCAGCGAAGATAGCGGCATGGTCAACGGCTTCCTCGCCCCCGGCAAACTGGTA
>JBBSEE010000182.1:0-5994 GCA_038239995.1 Chloroflexia bacterium
ACGCGAATACCAGCAGCCGTTCCGCCACTCGTGGCGAGGCAGCGACGTAGACAAACAAGGCAAAGGCCAGCACGAAGATGACCGCGCCGATGATTAGATAGTTGCGGATGTCGCTGTTCAGGCTGACGAACAGGGCGGAGATGATGATGAACAGCAGCATGGTGAGGCCGTCGAAGATGCGCTCCACCACCACGGTTGCCAACGCGGACGAGGTACGAATCCCTTCCTGCTTGCTCAGGGAGTAGGCCCGCACGATGTCGCCGCTGCGTAGCGGCACGAGGTCGTTGACCGCGTAACCGATGGCGATTGGCCCGAACAGGCGATTAGCGGAGACTTGGGCACGGTCGTTGGCGGGCAGAATGGGGGCGAGCAGGAAGTGCCAGCGCAATGAGCGTACCCATACCCCCGCGAAGTAGAGGACGAGGGCGGGCAGAATCCAGTAGTAGTTCACCTGCCCCAACGCCTCGCCAATCTTCTCCAGCGGCTGCTGGCGGAAAGTGAGGTAGATTAGCACGAGGCTAATGAGCAGGCCAATCCAGACCCGATAGCGGGTGAGGAAGCCGACCACCCCACCGCGCGGCGGCTTGCTAGCCTTAACGTCTTGGTTGATACTCAATGTCGCTCCTTGGGCAAAGTTGGGTTTCCTACCCTTGCGGGTGGGCTTAGGGGATTATAACACTAATACGCAGCGGGGACAAATTGCGGTTTTCGCCCACCCGTGATATAATCACCTTGATAGCAATTATTAGCAGGAGGGCGACCATGAAAGTAATTGAGCCTAGCACGGACAAGATGACCATCACCTACACCACTGGCGGTAAGCTCAGGGAGATTGACCTAGCACAGAAATCATGCCGCGTTTTTGAGTCAGCCAATAGCTATATCACCTGCTTCTTTGACGATAAACTTGAGGCAGAAGTTAAAGCAGCGTTGGGTATGTTCGTTGAAGTAACGGGGCAGGGGAAGCTACTAATGAGTGAGGGTAACTCAGTCGGTATCAGAGAGATGAAGCTGGAAAAGATTGACGTTGTTGAACCGAGGTTTGGCGACCCTACCGTCTTCAGGCCGATGCCGATTAAGGAGTTTCTAGAGTCGGAACTAGTAGGGATGTGGGCGGACCGTACCGACATAGACGATACTGACGAGTTTGCTCACCGCTTGCGCTATGAGCCGATTGTCGGGGTGGTGGAGCCTGATAATGACCGTAATCATTCTTGATAGCAATATTGCGATACAGGTGATGCGCGGCAACCAGTTGTTGCTCAAATGGCTAAGTTCGCTGGATGGTGCTATATACTTCCCCAGCGTGGTGGTCATGGAGCTAATTCGGGGTTGTCGCACCCGTGAAGAGCGCGAGGCGGTAGAGCAATTTGTCACTAGACACGGCCTCATTTATTACCCCACGGAGAGAGACCATTACCGGGCAATGCAAATTATTGATGAACACTACCGTGCTGGTGACGAACTCGGTGTGGTGGATGCGATTATCGCGGCTTGCGCCATGAAGCTACACGCCAAGCTGTACACCAGCGATAAGAACCTGCATCGCGTTCGCGGCCTGAAGGCTGAAGCCCCCTATAAGCGTCCTGCCAAGTAAATTGCCTTCGCTTCCGGTTGACAAATCACACCACCTTGCCCTATAATTGGCCGGTAGAACCTATGTCCTAATCGGCTAGAGAGGCACGTGCATTGGCAACCCGTAAGAGTGGCACATCTACCAGCAGCAAGAGCAACAACAGTAAGCCCACCGTGGCGCGGCGGGCCACCGCTGCCCCCGCCCGACGCAGCGCACCCACGCGGAGTGGTAGCAGGCGGCGCAAGGGCGGCGGGCCGGAGTTGCAACTCAGCCCCACCCAGCGCATCGAGATAGTTGCAGTAGTGCTGCTGGCGGTGGCGATGCTGCTGGCATGGGCTTTGACCGGGGCACAAGGGGCGATTGGCGGCATCGGCCAAACCATGCGTGATGGGCTGGGCGCGGGGGCGTGGCTGTTGCCGGTGCTGATTGGTGCGTTGGCGGTGGCCTTGATTTATCAAGGTGGCTTCAATCGCACCGTCAGCTTGGAGATGTGGCTAGGGCTGGGGGTGCTAGTCGTCGCAGTGCAAGGGTTGCTGGGCCTGTTCAACCCCGATGCGGGTGGCAAGTTCGGGGCAGCGGTGGCTAGCCTGCTGGTGGGACCGCTTACCGGGGTAGGGGCGTTCTTCATCCTCATCGCCCTCGCCCTGATTGGCCTGATACTTGCCTTCCAAATATCGCTGGCGGAGATTGCGCGAGGGTTGGGGCGGGCGGGGGCAGTGCTGCTCGGCCCCGGCCCCGACAAGCCCGCGACGGATGAGAGCAACCACCAGTTCGAGATACCGGCCAGCCAGCCCCGCCCCACCGCCGAGCCGCATATCACGCGCGGCAATCGCACCCCTATTATATCTGCCTTCCCTCAGCCACCCGCCCGCTCCTCGGCTCCTACCGCCCCGCTGCCCGCCAGCCACTTGCCGCAGCCTCCAGCAATACCCCGCCTCAAGCCCACCCCGCCGCCCGATGAGGCCCAAGTGGGGGGACAACTGGCTCTGCCTATACCCCCCAGCCCCAACCATAACCTGTGGAAGCTGCCCCCCCTGACCCTGCTGGACAAGGTGGAGAGTGGGCCAGTGAGCGAGACCGCTAACTTCAAGCGGATGCAGACGATTGTGGACACCCTTGCCCGCTTCGGCCTGCCGGTCGAACCCGGCCCCATCAACACCGGCCCTGCCGTCACCCAGTTCCTCATCTCCCCCGGCGACCGCACCGTGGGCAGTATCAAAGACCCGCGACTGGAGCGAGTGCGCGTCGCCAAGATTGTGTCACTCGCCAACGACCTCTCCCTCGCCCTTGCCGCCTCTAGTGTGCGTATCGAAGCCCCCGTGCCCGGCCAGCCCTACCTCGGCATCGAGGTGCCGAACGAAAACTCGTCTATCGTGGGGTTGCGCGGGATATTGGAGAGCGAGCAGTTCCGCAAGGCGATGGCTAAGGGCAAGCTGCTGATTGGGTTGGGCAAGGATACGATGGGCCGCAGCGTGGCGACCGACCTCGCCAAGCTGCCCCACCTGCTGGTGGGCGGCTCGACTGGCAGCGGCAAGTCGGTGGCCCTCAATTCGATTATCAGCGGCTTCTTGTTCCAACACACCCCCGACACCCTGCGGATGCTGATGATTGACCCTAAGCGGGTCGAATTGACCAACTTTAATGGCATTCCCCACCTGCTCCGCCCTGTAGTGGTCGAACTGAAGCACGACAAGGACGATGAGGGTAGTCACGGCCCTAACAATCCCCGCCCGCTCACCGCGGTCGAAGTGTTGAAGTGGGCATTGTGGGAGATGGAGCGTCGCTATCGCCTCTTCGCTAAGGGGCATAAGGAGGGCGATGACCATATCGTCAGCTTCCGCAACATTGAGCAATACCATGCCGAGGCGCGGAAGCTGGATAGCGGGATGGAGAACTTGCCCTATATCGTGGTCATTATTGACGAACTGGCCGACCTGATGCTTACCGCCCCCGACGAGGTGGAGACCGCCCTCTGCCGCCTCGCCCAACTCGCCCGCGCCACCGGCATCCACCTGATTATCGCCACCCAAAGCCCGCGCGTGGATGTGGTCACGGGCTTGATTAAGGCCAACTTCCCCGCCCGCATCGCCTTCGCGGTCGCCTCGATGGTAGACAGTCGGGTCATCCTCGACCAGCCCGGCGCGGAGAAACTGCTGGGGCGAGGTGATATGCTCTATCAAGCCCCTGATGCGGACAAGCCGGTGCGTCTGCAAGGCGCGTTCGTGTCTGACCGCGAGACCGAGGCAGTGGTCAACTATTGGCGCAGGCTAGCGGGGGCAGCGGCGACGGCAAAGGAAGCAGTTGCAGGCGCAGTCCCCGCCCCCAAGTGGCTGACCGACATCGAAACCGGGGCCAACCCCGACGCACTGGATGAGCAAGAGGCGGACGAGGCCACCTTCAAGCAAGCGGTGGCCCTCGCCCGCCGCCACAACTTTGTCACCGTCGCGCTGCTGCAACGCCGCCTCAAGCTGGGTTACAACAAGGCTTCCGTCTTGCTGGACAGGCTGGAGCAAGAGGGCATCATTGGCGCATCTGAGGGTGGCCGCCCCCGCCCGGTGCTGTTGATGGAGGACGATGGTAGCATTGCGGATATGGTCACGCCGGGACAGGGGCGTGAGGCGAATGATGAGGACGAATAAACTAACCTAAGGAGGCTATCATGAGCAATGAATCCAACCTTAAACCCGGCTCCATCTTCTGGCGTGACCTAACCGTCGGTAATGCCGAGCAAGTGCGCGATTTCTATGCCAGCGTGGTCGGCTGGCAGCCTCGCGCCCATAGTATGGAGGAGTACGAAGACTTCGATATGCTCGTCCCCGGCAGCAGCGAGGTGGTCACGGGTATCTGCCATGCTCGTGGCGATAACGCCAACCTCCCACCGCAGTGGCTGATGTACATCATGGTCGCCGATGTCGAGCAGAGCGTCGCCCACTGCCGCGAATTGGGCGGGAAGGTGCTAGACGGCCCCCGCCAGATGGGCGACAGCAAGTTCTGTGTCATTCAAGACCCGGCCGGGGCAGTTTGTGCCCTCTTTCAGGCAAATGGCTAGAACGCTGGTATCAGCAAGATTATCGGGCTGTTGCAAAGTCAGGGGGGCGTGATAAATCACGCCCCTACACTGCCCATCCCATGTAGGATGACGTAATTCATTGCGCCCACTTACCCACATTAAGGCTCATATTTGTCGGTCAGCCACCCGACTTTGCAATAGCCCTAAGCAAAATCAAACCAACCCCTTGACGTTACCCCAACCTGTGGTATAATACCCCCAACACCCCAACCCCCCAACGGTAGTCCGTCATATCACCGTGCCTCAATGCGGGCATTTGTGGCCTCGATATGTCCATATCCTCTGTTGGTGGGTGCGGCAAAAAGTTAATCGCACAGCAATGTGCGTCGTGCTTGTTTAGGAGGAAAGGAACAATATGAAGAAGCAGAAGTTTAACATCCTCGTGGTTCTATCCCTGTTCGTCAGCGTAGCGATGCTGCTGTCCGCCTGCGACATTGGTGGCACGCCAGCAACTCCCACCTCGGTGCCTGCCGCGACTGCCACGCCGGGAAGCGGCACTGCGGTGATGACCCCCACCGCCGCTGGGTCAGTAATGACCGCGACGATGGGGATGGCGATGACCCCCACCACCGCCACCACTAGCGGCAGCATCAAGGTAGGCCTCGTCACTGATGTGGGCAAGGTGGACGACAAGAGCTTCAACCAGTCGGCATGGGAGGGTGTGCAGGACGCAGCCAGCAAGAACGGCTACCAAGCCCAGTACATCGAAACCGCCGACCAGAAGGACTACGCCGCCAACATCCAGAAGTTCGTGGACCAGAAGTATGACATCATTGTTACGGTCGGCTTCCTGATTGCCGATGCCACCGAGGCGGCGGCGAAGGCCAACCCCAACATCCAGTTCATCGGGGTAGACCAGTTCCAAGCGGCACCAGATGCGAAGAACTACACCAGCCTCGTGTTCGAGGAGGACAAGGCGGGCTTCCTCGCCGGTGCGCTGGCCGCATCGGTGAGCAAGAGCGGCAATGTCGGCTCGGTGCTGGGCACCGACAATGTGCCTCCGGTGTGGCGGTACGGAGAGGGCTACAAGGCGGGGGCGAAGTACATCAACGCCAACATCAAAGTCACCGCCATCTACCATGAGGACAACAACGCCTTCAACGACCCGGACTGGGGGAACAAGACCGCAGGCACGCTGATAGACGGCGGGGCGGATGTCATCTTCGGGGCGGGGGGCAAGACCGGCAACGGGGCCTTGATTGGGGTGGCTCAGACTGCCAAGCAGAGTGGCAAGGAGTTGTACGCCATCGGGGTAGACACCGACCAATACCTGACCGTGCCAGAGGCCAAGGCGGTGCTGATTAGCAGCGCAACTAAGGACCTGAAGGGCGGTACCAGCGACCTAGTA
>JBBSEE010000183.1:0-5982 GCA_038239995.1 Chloroflexia bacterium
ATTTTAGATTTTGGATTTTAGATTTTGGATTGCTGGCAGCTATTTTCGGGCACAAAAAATCCTCGCCCTAGCAAGGGACGAGGATACTATCACTCGTGGTACCACCCTAATTCGCCACCGCCCTCACAGACGGCAGCCTTAGCAGGTGATTTAGATTTTGGATTTTGGATTTTCGATGTGGGGGTCATGGTACCGACGTAGCTAACTCAAACCCCAATCTAAAATCTAAAATCGTCATCACCCTAGCCCTAATAACGGGGGCAAACCGACCACAGCTAGTCGGCAAGCATCTGCCTTTCGCTGGGCCGCTCCGAGGCGCATTTTCGGGGACGGTTCCGGTACGGCACTCTCATCAATGTGCCGCTCTCTGTCACCTTCGCTCGCCCGCTACTCTTCCTCATCAACGCGGTTGGGGTATTTGTTTGTTAAGGTGAGGCGGGCGGATAAAAAAAATCCGCGCTTCCAGATGAAGGAAGGCGGTTGGGGTAAGTGGCCGCGATGAAACGCCACAGGTCTCGCACCGCTCCCTTATCTCACAGATTGCTCTGTCGGAGTTGGCACCATAATGCGGGCGGCATTGCCGCGCATCTGGTTGTCGGGTTTCATCGGGCCGTTGTCCCTCCACCCTCTGGATAAGAAGCATTGGTTTGCTATTAACTTGCAGGGATTATATCACAGACGGGGGTTGGTGTCAAGGGCGATTTTGCATCTTGCCCCAGATTGCATCCGCACGGGGCTAGTGCTATAATCAGCCTTACCCAAATCCCCATCACAAAGGAGTGTGTCCATGTCCACCAGCATCACCCGGCTCGTGCGTCCCCGTCGCCCCCTATGGCTGCGGATTATCCTCTGGATACTGGTCTTCGTCCTCGTGCTGCTGGTCATCGCTGCCGCGGTGGGCACTTTCTTTGTGATGCGGGCGCAACCGACCACCAATGGCAACGCCAAGCTAGTGGGCTTGAGCGCGAACGTCAGCGTGGTGCGCGACAAGAACGGCATCCCCCACATCACCGCCGCCACCGAGGATGACTTGTTCATGGCGCAAGGCTACGTTCACGCCCAAGACCGCCTCTTCCAAATGGAGCTATTCCGCCGCGCCGCCAGTGGTCGCCTCTCCGAGTTCGCCGGTACCGCCACCCAAAACAGCGACGAGATCATGCGAGCAGTGGGCCTGCGTCGCACCGCGCAAAAGGAATACGAGGCGATGACCGCCGACCAGCGCAAGCCGGTGGACAACTACGCCAAAGGGGTGAACGCCTTTATTGACAGCCACAAGGATGCCCTGCCCCTAGAGTTCCTCATCCTCGGCTTCAGCCCCGAACCGTGGAGCGCGGTGGATAGCCTCGCGATTGGCCGCCAAGTGCCGTGGACGCTGAGTGGCAATTTTGGGGAGGAGTTGCTGGACTGCGACCTTGTGGCAAAGTTCGGCCCCCAACGGGCGCAAGAGCTAATCCCCGACGCGCCCGCCAGTATCACCGGCACGGTGGAGCTTACCCCCACCACCGGCAGCGATGCCAACCTGCACAACAATAGCAACTGGGCCACCGCCCCCGCCTGTGGCAGCGCAAAGGGCAGCCTCGCCACATTTTACAAGGCGGCGCAGGCCAATCCGCTGCTGCAACACTACGAGTGGCTGGGCAGCAACGATTGGGTGATTGACGGCAGCAAGTCCACCACCGGCAAGCCGATGCTCGCCAACGACCCCCACCTCGGCCTCCGTAACCCCAACATCTGGTACGAAATCCACCTTGCCACCGCCGACGGCAAGCTCGATGTGGCGGGCTTCAGCTTCGCCGGTATCCCCGGCGTGGTGGTCGGCCACAACCAGAGCATCGCTTGGGGCGTGACCAATGTCGGCCCCGACGTGCAAGACCTGTTCCTAGAGAAGCTGGACCCCGCCCACCCCGGCCAGTATCAGTACAAGGGGCAGTGGGTCAATTATGATATTGTCACCGAGACGATTAAGATAAAGGGCGGGCCGGACGATGTGTTGCCGGTGCGTATCACCGTGCATGGGCCGATTATCACTGATGTGATGACCGCGACCGAGACCAGCAAGCTGCAACCGATGGCCCTCGACTGGGTGGGCAACCAGCAGGATGGGCTGTTCGGGGCGGTGCAGGGGGTGGACCGTGCCCAGAATTGGGAGCAATTCCGCGCCGCGCTGAAGGGTTGGGCGCAGGCGGGGCAGAACTTCGTCTACGCCGACAAGGATGGCAACATCGGCTACCAAGCCACCGGCAAGGTGCCCGTGCGGGCGAAAGGCGATGATGGGATGCTGCCGGTGGAGGGCTGGACGGGGGCGCATGACTGGAACGAGTACGTGCCATTCGAGCAGCTACCGATGCTCTACAATCCGTCCACCCACTATGTCGCCACCGCCAACTTCCGCCCCTATGCCCACGATTATCAGCTCTTCCTCGGTGCCCGCTACGAAACCCCATGGCGCGTGACCCGCATCCGCGAGATGATTGACGCGAAGGACAAGCTGTCGCAGGCGGATATGGAGGCGATTCAGCACGACCAACATAGCGTGCAGGCACGGGGGTTCGGGGCCAAGCTGGCCGCCTTGCACAGCAACGATGCCGCGGTGCAACAGGCGATTGACCGCTTCAAGAACTGGGACGGCAGCATGGCGGGCGACAGCCCCGCCGCCGCTATCTACGAGCTAACCTACCTCCAGATGCTGCAACTCACCTTCAAGGACGATCTGAGTAAGGATGACCCCGACAGCAAACTGTTCAAGGAGTACATCAACACCGATGGCGGGGCGGCGGGGCTGTGGATGTACGAGAACCTCGACAACCCCCAAGCAAGCTGGTGGGACGATGTGACCACCGCCGATAAGAAGGAGAGCCGCGACGATATTATGCTCAAGAGCATCACCAACGCGGTGGGGCAGCTAAATCAGAAGCTGGGCGGCGACCAAGCTAGCTGGCGGTGGGACAAGCTGCACACCATCACCTTCGCCCACCCGCTGGGCAGTGTCAAGCCGCTCAACCTCGTGTTCAACTTCGGCCCCTACGCGGTGGGCGGCGACGGTACCACCGTCAACGTCAGCCCCTTCGACCAATGGGATGCGATGACGAAGGACAGCTACGCCCAAGACTGGGTGCCCTCCTACCGCGCCGTCTACGACCTCACCGACTGGAACAGCACCCACATCGTGATGCCCACCGGCGAGTCGGGCGTGACCGGCACCAGCCACGTCAACGACCAGACCCCGCTGTGGCTGGGCAGTGGCTACCTCAACTTCCCCTTCGACCGTGCGGCGGTGGATGCGGCCAAGGATGGCACCCTGACCCTGACCCCGTGAGCGAGCCTGCTACCGCGATAGAGCCGCACCCCCGCTGGATTGATGGCGGCGTGCTGTTCGCCTATCTGCTCATCAGCGTGCTGATGACGTGGCCGCTGGTCGCGCACCTCAGTGGCTATACCTTGTTCGGCGGGCGGGACGACCAGATGTTCCTGTGGGACTTCTGGTGGTTCCGCTACTCTTTGCAAGAGCTACACACATGGCCGCTCCGCAGCGACTGGATTTTCCAGCCGTTCGGTACTGGCCTGTCGTTCCACACCATCACCCCGCTCCTCAGCCTGCTGTCAATCCCGCTGCAAAACATCTGGGATGTATATGTCGCCTACAATCTGGCGGTGCTGGCCGCTTTCGTCTGCTCCGCCTTCAGTATGTACCTGCTGGTCGGCTATCTGACCAGCAGCAAGGGGGGCGCGTTCCTCGCTGGCATCGTGTTCGCCTTCTCCAGCTTCAGGTTCTACCAGTCTATGGGCCACCTGAACATCATCAGTGCCCAGTTCCTGCCCATCTACGCCCTGTTCCTCATCAAGATGCTGCGCGAGTCGCGGCGGGGGGGCGGGCACGCCACTTTTGCGGGCCTCAGCCTCGGCTTGGTGTTCCTGATTGATTACTACCAGTTTGTGTTCGCCCTATTCCTCACCCTCTGCTACCTCAGCTATTACCTGCTGGGTCGGGCTGATGCGAATGGGCCGCTGCGCCTACGCGACCGGGGGACGCTGGGGTCGCTACTGCGGCGGCTGGGGGTGGTGGCTGCCGTGTTTGTGGTGGTCGCTGCCCCGCTGCTGTACGGCATCTACATTGACCTGCGCGATGGTTACTATGTGCAAGTGGCGGGGGACAGTTATTCTGCGGATATGGCCGCTTTCTTCGTGCCCATCTCGCCGCTGTTCAACTTCGTGCCGGGGTTGAAGCAGCTTAACGGGACGATTATCGGGGGCGGGGATACGATTGTGTACGCAGGCTGGAGCGTCATCATACTGGTGGCGGTGGGAACATGGCGGCTGGCGCGGCGAGTGGGCGAGTACCGCTTCTGGCTGGTGTTGCTGCTGCTCTGTTTCCTGTTCGCGCTCGGCCCCCAGCCGCATCTGCTCGGCCAGCCGCTACCCGTGCCGGGGCCGTTCGCACTGTGGGCAGCGATACCGCTGCTGAACAATGCCCGCATCCCCGCCCGCTTCGACCTGCTGGTCAGCTTTGCGGCGGCGATATTGGTGGGCTTCAGCGCAAGGGAATTGCTGGCAGGGCTGGCCCGCCGCGCATCCCCACGCCGATGGATGGCGATTGTCCTCGTCGCTCTCAGCGGGCTGATGTTGGGCGAACACTTGATTGTGCCGCTGGTCACCGATGGTCGCCCCATGAATCTGCCCAGCTATTTCCGCCAAATCGCCGCCGCGCCGGGCGACTTTGCGGTGCTGCACCTACCCACTTACGACCCTTATACCACCGCCGCGGTGATGCAGGAGCAGACCGTATACCAGAAGCGGGTGTTTGCCGCCTACATCGCCCGCCCCCTCCCCGACTTCGCGCTATACTACCGCAATGAGCGGTTCATCCACGCCCTCAGCGTGCCGCGCAAGGGGCCGGGGCAGGCCAGCGACGATGTTACCGCCGCCCTTGCCAACGTGGGGGCGATGAGCTTCTACCGCCGCGACGCGGCCCAGCTAGTCTACTACCTCGACATCCGCTACATCGTCTGCGAACCGAAGGTCCTCACCCCTGATGGGATGCGCTTGCTCACCGCCAGCTTGCCACTGGAACAAGTCTATAGCGACAACCCCGACTTGAACAAGGCGAATGTCGCCGTCTTTCGGGTGCGGCAGGCGGAAGTAATCCCCGCCGCCCTCGTCAGCAGCCTCGACCTTGCGGAGCGCACCAGCCAGAAGTTCCTGCTGCGTGGCTGGCGGCAACCGGAGAGTGACCCGAACAGCGGAGGCGGCTACGTTAGGATGACCACGAACGCTGGTCAACTGCTCACCCCGGTGCGCGAGGCGGCCAATTACACCGTTACCCTCACCCTGCGCCCGGCGGGCGGGTCGCAGACCCTGCGCCTCTACCTCAACGACGAGCTTGACCCCGCCGCCACCCTCACCCTACAGGGCGGCGATTGGCAGACCCAGAGCGTGGTGGTCGGCAGCAGCCACTGGCGGGCGGGGCTGAACAAGGTGTGGTTGCGGATGGAAGGGGGCGCGACCGAGCAGGTGGCCTTCAAAAACATCACCTTTACGCCGCGACGATTAGGGCTTATAATACACGGGGAGGATTTAGCGATGCGCTACTACGCCAAACTTGAAGGCAGCGACGAGGAGATTGAGCTAGACGTTGACGAGGACGGCAACGTGGGCCGCGAGGACCGCGCGGTGGACCTGCTGCGGCTGGACGAAGGCCGCTTTTCGCTCATCCTCGACGGCCACAGCTACGAACTGTACGCTACCCCCACCCCCGACGCGCCCGGCCACACCAGCTACAGCGTGAGCGTGGGGGGGCGGCGCTATCGAGTCGAGGTGCAGAGCGAACGCGAACGCCGCATCCGCAAGGCCGCCCCCGTCGCCCATGCCAGCGGCGCGGTCAGCATCAAAGCCCCTATGCCCGGCCTCGTCACCAATGTGGCGGTCGCGGTGGGCGATACCGTCACCGCCAACCAACGCTTGCTGCTGCTCGAAGCGATGAAGATG
>JBBSEE010000184.1:0-5980 GCA_038239995.1 Chloroflexia bacterium
GGAAGAATGCTCGAACTGCCCACCAAGCAAAAAGCCCCCAGCGGGGGTTGGGGGAGAATGCTGACTAACTGTTTGGCCCGTCGGGGGAAAAGCAGCCAGTGGACTCACAAGCGGACCAGCGGACGACGTGATTGATGGTCATCGTGCGTTATTTCGATAGGCGGTGAGGCGTGGAGGCAGGGCGGATGCGATTCGCCCCTACATCATTGGTGCTAGTGATAAACGTTGATGCGCTTCATTTGGACGAACGCCACCCGCCCCCTTCCGTCGCTCCGCTTCTCCGCATTTCCGTAGTTCTAACCATTACACTCTTCATTCACCCTAAGTGCGTATACAATGCCAAATCCTACAAATCCGCCACACGGCGCCTCAACATTCCTCCCCCAAACCCCCGCTGGGGGCTTTGGCTGGTTGCGGCTTCAACATTCCTCCCCCAAACCCCCGCTGGGGGCTTTTTGGTTGCGGGTGGGGCAGCATTCCTCCCCCAAACCCCCGCTGGGGGCTTTTTATGGCCTTGTCAGCCATGCCCGCCTAAATTGACCTCGAAGTTGCCCGCGGCATCGCGTAGCTGGCTGGCGATGAGGGTCAGGCGGCTGGCGGTGCTGGCGGCGATGTCGCTGGCGGTCAGGTTGGTGGAGGCCACTTGATTGACCGACTGGATGGTGGTGGCAACTTGGCTGCTGGCGGTGCGTTGCTGGTGAGTGCTGGCGAGAATGTTGTTGGCAAGGTTGGCGGTGTTGGAGACCGCGTTGACAATCTGGTTAGTGGCAAGTTCGCTCTTGCGCGATAGCTCGGTGCCCCGCGCTACCTCATGCAGCCCCTCCTCGGCGGCGTGGAGCGAACGGGTCATCGCCTCGAAGATGGACTCGATGATGATACGCACCTCGTCGGTGGCCTCCTTAGAACGCTGCGAGAGGCGGGTTAGCTCGGCGGCGACGGCGACGAAGCGGCGGTTCTGCGCCCCCGCCCCCACCGCCTCGATGGTGGCGTTGAGCGAGAGCATCTTGCTGTCGTCGGCCAGTTCGTTCATCAGTTCAAGGATGCGCCCCACTTGGGCCAAACCTTCGCTCAGGGTGTGGACTTGAGTGTTGATGTCGTAGACGCGGCCCTCGATTTGCTGCATACTCTGGAGGTTCGCGCTGATGGATTGTCGCCCCGCCGCCGCGCTAGACAAGGCTTGGCTGGCCGCAGTGGCGACTGCGCTGGCACTCTGGTCAATATCGAAGGCGGCGGACTTCAGTTCGGCAATCAACTGGGTGGCCGCGCTGAGGGATTGGACTTGGGCTTGGCTGCTGTCCAACTGCTGGCGGGAGATGTCGCTGACCTGCACCGATGCGCCCTCGATGTCGGTAGTCTGGTGCTTCAGTTCGGTGATTAGCCCACGTAGTTCGGAGACAGTGCGGTTGAAGGTAGTCACAAGGTCGCCTAGCTCGTCCCGATTGTCCACCTTTAGCTGGTGGGTAAGGTCGCCGTCGGCGATGCGCTCTAGCTCATACTCGATGCTCCGCAGCGGGTGGACGAACACCGCATTGTTCAGCACCCCGAACAGGATGCTGACGATGACCGCGACGATGACGAGGCCGATGAGGATAATGGTGGCGAACAGTAGCTGCTGCTGGGTGTTGGTGCGGGTAGCGTTAGCATTATCCACGATGGCGGTGTTGAAGGCACTGGCGCGGGCTTTGGTTTCGTTGGCTAGGTCGAAGGCGGTGGTATTCCACAAGTCGCGGGCGCGGTTCACGTCGGTGGGGGCAAGGTCGGCAATATGGTCGAGGTTGACGACGAGTGCGGCGAGGCGGGTGTTCAGTTCATCCCACTGCGGGTTGGCACTTGCGCCATATAGAGCGGCCAACTGCTGCTGGGCTTCGAGCAGCGGCTTGCGGGCAGCGTAATAGTTGACGCGGTCGCCTGCGGTGGGGTTATCTTTGGATTGCAACTGCTGGCTGGCGTTAATCGTCTGGTCGAGGGCGAAGCTGAGGCGGGTGGAGGCAGCAATTGCCACATTGATGCGGCCAAAGTTGTTGATGGTCGCATTGGCGCTAGCCAGCGAATAGCCCAGCGCGACGCTGATGATAACCAGTAGGACGGTGACGACGATGGAACTGATTGCCAACTTGATGGACAGCCTGACCTTCAACCGCTGTAGATAACGAGGCATATATCTCTTCCTGATGCGACTGAAACTGCTGATGCTGGTTCGGGAGGCGAAAAATGGCGGGGCGGAAAATCAGTCCGCCCCGCCGCAATTGGGTTAGGGAGCTTTGACGTTGGCGAGCTTGCTGATAGGTATATAGTCGAACTTGCCCACCGTTTCGTTCTGGAACTTGTCGCTGACGATGAAGTCAATGAAGGCTTTGGTGGTGGGGTCGGGTTGGCCTTTGGTGTACATATGGCCGTAGGACCAAATCGGGTAGCTGCCCGCGATGATGTTGTCCACGCTGGCCTCGACCCCATTATACTTCAGCTTCTTGATGGTATCATTCTTGTTCAGATAGGCGAGGCCGAGATAGCCAACCGCGCCGGGGTTGTCGGCAATCGCTTTGGCGACCGTGGCGGACGAGTCCTCGGTGAGGTTGATGCCGTTCGCCTCGGCGACGCTGCCATTGGCCTTGCCGCCGTTCAGCACGATGCGGTCGAAGGTGGTGCGGGTGCCGCTCCCTTTGGGCCGACTGACAATCTTAATCGCAAGGTCGGGGCCGCCCACATCCTTCCAGTTGGTGGTCTTGCCCGTGAAGATGTCCACGACCTGCGCGGTGGTGAGGTTGTCCACCGTCACCCCCTTGTTGGCGGCGACCGCGAAGCCCTGCCCGCAGATGGTGTGGTCAACGAGGCTAGCGGCATCAATCCCCGCCCGTTCGGCGGCGTAGATGTCGGAGTTGCCGATGTTCACCTCGCCAGCGGCCACGCGAGTGAGGCCTACCCCGCTGCCGCCCTTGTCCACCAGCACCTCGATGTCGGGGCGGCTCACCATGAACTGCTTGGCCGCCTCTTGTACGAGGGGGAGCAGGGCGGTCGAACCCACGCTGGTGATGGTGGTCTTGCCCGCCGTGCCGGAAATCGGGGTGGTGGCGGTCATCGTGCTGGTCGCAGTGGTAGTGGTCATCGCCGCGGTGGGGCTAGGAATACCGGAGGCCAGTGTGGGGGTGGCCGCGATGGCGGGGGGATTGGTGGCGGCGGGGGTAGCGGTCGAATTGTCCCCGCCGCAAGCGGCAAGGGTGAGGGGGAGCAGGAAGATAATGGCCGCCGCGAACCAGCGGGCGACCCGCGCGGGGTGGCCGAGTTGGGCAATCATAGAAAGTGGGTCTCTCCTTTTGCTGATGCCCATCTCGGCCATGTGTGGCTAGATTTGTCGCCGGGTGGGCTAGGCGGCTACGGTGTCGTCCTCGACCTCGTCGTCGAGTTCCTCGTCATCCTCGTCATCCTCATCGTCGAGTTCGTCGTCATCCTCGTCGTCGAACTCATCGTCGTCGTCCATATCCTCAAACTCATCGTCGTCCTCGTCGTCCTCGTCCTCGTCGTCCTCTACATCGTCAAGCTCATCGTCGTCTTCCACATCCTCGATGGCCGCGTCCTCATCGGCAGCGAAGATGAAGGGTTTGAACAACTCCTCGGTTGGTGTAGCCGTTGCAGTCATTAGCGGTCTCCCTTCTCATCAGTTGGTGATATGCTTATCTGCCGCGCGAGGCGACTGGGCCGGAGGCCACCGCCCCGGTTGCTTCACCTCGCGCTGCTATTATACAACCCAACCGTGACCCTGTAAATAGGTGCAGACCACCAAATATGGGTGATTGTTACTTGCTGCTGACCAAACGGACGGCTACTTCGGGCAATGAAGACCGCAATGATGATGATGACGACTCCGATGATGATACATCCAGACCGAGCAGGGAGTTGACTAGCCGCAGGAAGCGGGTGGTCAACAAGGGGTTGGGCAGGTCGCTGTAGCGGCCCGACAAGCGAAGTTCGCCGCGCGTGGTGCAGGGCAGCACGAGGGTGCCTAGCGCAGTGGCGCGACGGTGCAGCAGGCCGAGGGTGTGCTGATGATGGGCGTAGCGGAAGCTGGCGACATCGGCGATGATTAGGTCGAAGTGGATGTTGGGGCTTTCCAGCAGGTCGAGGGCGTGCAGTGGCTCGGCCAGCATCACCACCCGATGACCGGCACGTTCGAGGGGGCGACGCATCGCATCCTGCACGCTGTCGTCGTCCTGCACTATCAATATCGAACTCATCCCAAATACCACCTTCCTCAATCGTCTACGGGCGGGCAGCGGACACGGGGGGCGCGTCCACTGCCAAAGGGGGGGAAGCTGCGGGGAGATTGTGGTTGGAAGCATACGAGGTGTTACCGTTACCCTGACACTGGCAGTATAAGCCACCGCGATTAAGCCTGATTTAAGCTCACATTAACGCAGGGTAAAAGGTTTGTTAAGGGGAGGTTAAGACAAAGGGCTGGCCCGATATTCCGAGCCAGCCCTCTATCATGATTGACCACTACTTAGCCTTATCTCAAAGTGGTGCTACCCAACACGCGGATGTTGGCAGGTTCGACCTCCTCACCGACCGCCCGCGCGTATGCTCGCTCAATCTGCCTTGCCCGCTCAATGTACGGAGTGGGAGACGGAGAGGGGTTGTTCAGCGCATGGGGGAAGGCTTGCAGATAGCCCACAACCGCCTCGCGCAGATTGCTAATCGCTTCCTCCTCAGTATCCCCTTGCTCCATCGTACCCAACTCCACGCATTCAGCGATGTACTGCCCGTCCTCCCAAAACAGGTTGGCAGTAAGCTCAAGCTGACTTGGCTGGTCGGTGACGGTCAAACCCTTCACGGTTTGCATCGCTTTGCTCCCTTACGTGCTAGTTGGTCAGTAGGTTGAATACATGGTTATTATATCACGGTTTGCCCCTTTCGCCAATCTCTTTGCTTGGCTCTCATCGCTAAGTTAGATGGGGGCAATCGGGCGGGGTGATATGGTATAATAAACCTACATTGAGCCGTAAGGCAAGGAGCGATGCACCGATGAGTGCCGACATTCGCAGTGAGCTAACCGCCGATTTGGGGGTGGCAATTGTAAGCGTGGGATTGACCGCGCCGGATAACCTAGAGTTGAAGCCGCTGTCCGGCCAGTTCGCGGGCACATGGGGCTACGCCTCAAGCGTCAGCTTCCCGCTTGCCAAGCAAGCGAACACCAACCCGCTGCAACTGGCCGAGCGCATCGTTGCCGCCCTGCCCGTCCGTAACGCGGTGGAGCGGGTGGAGGCGGTCAAGGGCTACATCAACATCTACCTGAACCGCTCATGGTTCGCCAATCAAGTGATTGCCACCGTCGCCAGCGAAGGTGACTATTACGGTAACGGCAGCGCGAAGCACGAGCGGGTGATGGTGGAGTTTTCGCAGCCGAACACGCACAAAGCCTTCCACGTCGGCCACCTCCGTAACGCCTGTCTCGGCAGCAGCTTGGTCAACATCCTGCTCGCGGCGGGTTACGATGTGATTGGCGCGAACTATATCGGCGATATGGGTGCCCACGTGATTAAGTGCCTGTGGTGCTACCTGCGCTTCCACGAGGGTGAGGAGCCGCCCCAGCAACGCGGCATCTGGCTGAACAAGGTCTACGCCGAGGGCAACGCCAAGCTGGAATACAAGGACGAGGTGCTGAAGCTAACCCACAAGCTGGTGAGTGGCTACCCCGGCGCGAAGGCTGCCGCCCTCGATTACCTCAGCGACCTGCGCGACAAGCGGCCCGATGCCGACTACCTGATGACCGCGCTCCCCGCTACTGATGCCCCTAGCTACGCCGCCTTTAGCGACCACGACCTGCTGGCGGGGGTGTGGCAGCGGCTGGGCGAGTGGCTGGCGGGGCTGAGTGAGGATGACCCCGCGCGGGCCGAGGTGCGCGGCGAGTACGATCGCCTCAATCAGCACATGGACTGGTGGCCGCACCTCGCCGCGTGGGAGGCGGAGCGGCGCGAGTTGTGGCAAC
>JBBSEE010000185.1:0-5968 GCA_038239995.1 Chloroflexia bacterium
CGAAACACCGCAGCGCATCGCCGCGCTGACCGCTGGTCTAGCACCCGCGCAATTGCATACCGCCCCCACCCCCGATGCGTGGTCGGCAAACGATGTGCTTGCCCATCTCCGGGCGTGTGCTGATATGTGGGGCAACTGTATCGTGGTGATGCTCGCCGAGGATATGCCAACGCTGCGGGCGGTCAATCCCCGCTCTTGGATTAAGAAGACGAACTATCGCGAACTGGGATTCCAGCCCTCGTTGCAAGCCTTTACCACACAGCGGGCCGAGCTATTGGCAGTCTTGGCCCCGTTGCCACCCGAAAGCTGGTCACGTAAGGCGATAGTAACGGGGGCGGGAAGGGTACTAGAGCGCACCGTGCTGGGCTATGCCCAGAGGCTGGCTCGCCATGAACGGCCACACGTCAAGCAGGTCGAACGCATCGTCAACACCATACTGCCATAGCGAATGGGCACACCCTATCGCAGTGTTAATCCTCCCCCAAATAAGCCTTTCGCACCATTTCGCTCTTGAGCAGGTTCTCGCCAGTGTCTTCCAGCACGATTTGGCCGGTCTGTATCACGTAGCCGCGATGCGACACGTTCAGGGCTTGCAGCGCGTTCTGCTCCACCAGCAGGATAGTGGTGCCCTGCTTGTTGATGTCTTGGATAATTTGGAAGATAGTCTCAATCAGGATAGGTGACAGCCCCATGCTCGGCTCGTCCAGCAGCAGCAGCTTAGGGCGGCTCATCAGGGCGCGGCCAATCGCCAACATCTGCTGTTCGCCACCCGACAGGGTGCCACCCTTTTGCAGCAGGCGTTCGCGCAGGCGGGGGAACAGGGTCAGCACCCGCTCCATATCCTCGACAATGGCGGCGTTGTCGTTGCGGGCGAATGCGCCCATCTCTAGGTTCTCTTGCACGCTCATGCGGCTGAAGATGCGCCGCCCTTCCGGCGCGTGTGAGACTCCCCGCCGCACAATCTGCTCTGGGGCCACGTTGTCAATCCGCCTACCGTCCAGCATAATCGTGCCCCGTCGCGGGGGGGTGATGCCAGAGATGGTCCGCAGGGTGGTGGTCTTACCCGCCCCGTTCGCGCCAATCAGGGTCACGACCTCGCCGGTAAATATCTTCAGCGATACCCCAGACAAGGCGCGGATGTTGCCATAGTAGGTTTCGATGCCGGTGACATCCAGCATCGGCTGGCCCTTCTGCTGGTTGATGATTTCCTGCTTCAGCGGTTCGCTGCCCGCCGGTGTAGTAGCTTGCATATTGGTGTTACCCCTGTTCGTGTAGGGCGAAGCGTGGCCGCCCGTTTTATTTGCCAGTGTTGCCCGCGCCCTTGCCCAGATAAGCTTCGATGACCCGCTGATTGGCCCGCACCTCGTCCGGCGTACCCTCGGCAATCTTTACCCCATAATCCAGCACCGACACGCGGTCAGAAATGCCCATTACCACCTTCATGTCGTGTTCAATCAGCAGGATAGTGAGGCCGCGTTCCTTGCGTAGTTGTTGGATGAAGTCGGTCATATCGTGGGTTTCGTTGGGGTTCATCCCCGCGGTCGGCTCATCGAGCAGCAGCAACTTGGGGTTGCTGGCAAGAGCGCGGGCAATCTCCAACCGCCGTTGGTCGCCGTAGGGCAAGTTCTTGGCGTACTCATACTCCTCGCCCTTCAGCCCCACGAAGGCAAGCAACTCCAGCCCCCGCGCCACGAACTCAGTCTCCTCCCGCTTGGTCATTGGCAAGCGCAGCACCGCCCCAAACAGCCCCGCCTTCATCCGACTGTGCGCCCCCACCATCACGTTTTCCAGCGCGGTCATGTTGGCAAACAGGCGGATATTCTGGAAGGTACGGGCGATACCCAACTCGGTGATGCGGTTGGGGGCGATGCCAGTCACGTTCTGGCCGTTGAACACGATGTTACCGGCGGTCGGCTTGTACAGCCCGGTAATCATGTTGAACAAAGTGGTCTTACCCGCCCCATTCGGCCCAATCAGGCTGACGATTGACCCCTGCGGAATGTCGAAATCCACCTTATTGACCGCGGTGAGGCCGCCGAACTGCTTGACTACCTTGCTAGCTTCCAGTAGGGACATTGGTGCCTCCGCTAATTCTTGTCCACGTCTGAGGATTGCGATTCGGTCTCGCGTACATCGTAGAGGCTTTCGCGCTCCGCAGTGGCGATGGGGTTGACCCGCTCGGCCTCGTCGCTGCCGCCGCTCCGCGCCCCGGACACATCCTCCTTCGGTTCGCCGGTTTCGCCCCGTAGCTCGGCCTTGCGGCGGGCACTGGGTACCAACCCCTCCGGTCTAACCAGCATCAGGGTCACGAGGATGATACCGTAAATCATGTACTTCAGGCCCGACCAATCGGTCTTGGCAAGGAACTCGATATGATTATCCGCCCCCAACTTTTGCAGGTTGGCGGGCAGGTTGGTGAGGAACACCGACTGGGTAAGCTGCAAGATAACCGCCCCCACAATCACCCCATAGATGTTGCCGATGCCACCGAGGATGACCATGCACAGGATGGTGATTGAGACGTTAAAGTCGAAGCTACGGGGGCCGACCTGCTGGAGCTTGGAGGCGAACAACGCCCCCGCTACCCCCGCGAACGCCGCGCCGGTAGAGAACGCGAGCAGCTTGGTCTTCACCGTGTCAATCCCCATCGCGGCGGCAGCAATCTCATCTTCGCGGATTGCCATCCATGCCCGACCGAGGCGCGAGGAGCGCAGGTTCGTAACCGCAACGATGAGTATCGCTACTACGATAATAGCAAGGTAATAGTAGGGGATAGGGGTGTTGGAGTTGAACTGGCAGCCGCCGGTAGTCGGTTTGGGGATCATCTGTATCGCGTTGCAGACGCTGCTGCCCAGCCCAAAGGTGGCAATCCCCGGCGGGTCTATGCCGCTGATACCGTCGGGGCCGCCGGTCAAGCCGCGAATCGGCTTGATGTCGTTGAGGTTGAGGAACACGGCGGGCACGATTTCGCCGAATCCGAGGGTGACGATTGCCAGATAGTCGCCCCGTAGCCGCAGCGTCGGTGCGCCGAGCAAGGCTCCAAACAGGGCGGAGACAATCCCCGCGATAAAGATTATCAGCCAGAAGGAGAGATGGATGTTGATTTGCCCCTTACTGATAATCGCCAATTGGGGCGAGGCGAGGAAGGAGTAGGTGTACGCGCCGATGGCGAAGAAGGCGGCGTAACCGAGGTCCAGCAAGCCCGCGAAGCCGACCACGATGTTGAGGCCCAAAGCGAGCAACACATATTGGGCCGCATCCGCCATTTGGCCGATGAGGGCGTTGGGGCCGACCCCGAAGAAGGGCTGGATGCCCCACGCCTTCAGGTTGTCCTTAGTATAGATTAGCGGAAAGATGAACAGCACCAGCAGGATGATGCCCATAGTGATGAGCGCACCTTTGGTGAAGCGTTGCTCCACCGCGCGGTCAGCTAGGTTGCCGCTCATCAGGGGGTTGGGTTGTGCGACTTTCTGCATCTTCAGCTTCCCCTTCCGCTAGGCTCGCTCAGGCACCTGCTGGCCGAGTAGACCAGAGGGACGCAGCGTCAATATCAATATCAGGATGCCGAACACCACTACGGGAGTCCACGCCGTAGAGATGTAAGTATCGCTCATCGCCTCGATGAGGCCAATCAGGAAGCCACCCAACATCGCCCCCGGTATATTGCCGATGCCCCCCAGTACCGCGGCGGTAAAGGCTTTGAGGCCTGCTTGATAGCCGCTGGTAAATTGCATCGAGTGGATGGACATCCCGTATATCAACCCCGCCGCCCCTGCCAGCAATGCACCGATGAAGAAGGTGAGGGTGATGGTCATGTTCACGTTGATGCCCATCAGCTTGGAGGTGTCGTAGTCCTGCGCGGTGGCCCTCATCGCCTTGCCCAACTTGGTACGCTGCACGAAGGTGGAGAGGATAATCATCAGGCTGACGCAGGTGACAATCACAAACACATCCTTACCGCCGATGGTAACGTTGTCACCTATCAACTTAATCTTCTCGTTGCCGAACACTTCGGGGTAGGCTACGGGCGAGGGGCCATGCCAAATCTGGCCGATATTCTGCAAGATAAACGACATCCCGATGGCAGAGATGAGCGGGGCAAGCCGGGGCGCGTTACGCAGCGGGCGGTAGGCAATCCGCTCTACGGTAATGCCAATCAGGCCGGTCAACACCATCGCGGCCACCAAAGTCAACAGCACTACCCCGATGGTGGGGAGCAGGCCACCTTGTACCACACCCGCCGGGTTAGCGGTGGGGTCAATCACCAACCCAAATGTGCCTAGCACTGCCAGCGCAATGAAACTACCTAGCATGAAGATGTCACCGTGAGCAAAGTTGATTAGCTCCACGATGCCGTAAACCATGGTGTAACCGAGGGCAATCAGGGCGTAAATCGAACCTTTGACCAGCCCGTTAATCAACTGCTGAAGCAGCAAATCCATAGCTACCCCCACTCGCCCTGCGTGGCACAGGGATGATGAAACTTCTTTGTAGCTTTAGATAACAGGAAGGGCGGCGGTATCGCGCCGCAGCCCTCCCTGTATAGTGGCGAGTTAACGCCGATTGCTTACTTGCCGAACACGCCTTGGTCGAGGAAGGTCCACTTGCTGTCCTTCACCACGTCCATGGTGATGATCTTGTTGGTGGTGTCCCCGTTCTCGTCGAAGCTGGTGCTGCCGATCACACCCTTGAAGTCCTTGGTCGCGGCAATGTTCTTGCGTACTGCCTCGCGGTTGGTCTTCGAGTCCCCATCCTTCCAGTCGCTGGCACTGGCCTTGATGGCTGCGATGATGATGTTGGCTGCTTCGTAGGCGTTCGCGCTGTATGAACCCACATCGCTGCCGAACTTCGCCTTGTAGTCGGTGAGGAACTTCGCCGCTTGCGGTAGCTTGGTCGCGTCTACCGCGGCAATCGTGCCGTAGCTGCCATTCGCGTTGTCCCCACCATCATCGAGGTACTGCTTCTCCACGATGCCGTCCCCGCCCATCAGCGGGATGCCCGGCATTACGTCCTTCATCTGCTTGCGGAACAACCCGATGCCGTTCGAGGTGGTGCCACCGTAGTACACGAACGCAGGCTTCTTCGCCCCGATCCCCGTCAGGATGGTCTTGAAGTCGGTGGTGCCCTTCGGTACCCCGTCGTGACCCAACGATTGCCCGCCCTTGCTCACGAACTCCTTCTCAAAGTTGTCCGCGATGCCCTTGCCATACGTCTCTTGGTCGTCCAGCACGTACACCGTCTTCCAGCCCAGCGTGGTGTAGGCGTAATCCGCGGCAAACGGCCCTTGAATGTCGTCGGTGGTGCACACCCGGAAGTATGTCACCGTCCCCGTCGGGCGATAGGTGGTGGTCAAGCCATACTGCGGCTTGGTCAGGGTCTCGTTGGTGTTCGCCGGGCTGATGTTCGGCAGGTTCGCTTGGTTCAGCTTCGGCATCACTGCCTTCGCCACGCTGCTGTTGAAGGGGCCAACCATCGCGACCACGTTGTCGTCGCCGATGAACTGGTCAGCGTTGGCCGCCCCTTGCTGCGGGTCGTGGACCCCGTTGACCGCATCGTCGAGTGCGTACATCTCCAGTTTGTAGCCGGGGATGACATCGCCCGCGGCGTTGGCCTGCTCGATGGCAAGCTGCACCCCGTTGCGGGTGGGCACGCCATCGCTGGCATCCGCCCCGCTGGTGGGCAGGTCTACTGCGATCTTGATCACGCCCTTGCTACCCTGCTCACCGACTACCACCGGGGTCGAGGACGAGCCGGTGGTGCCGGTCATTACTGCGGTGGGAGCCGAGCCGCTGGTGCCGACCGTGCTGGTCATCACCGCGGTGGCGGCCATCGCGGCGGTGGGGGTGGCGGCCCCGGCGGTCGCTGGGGTGTTGGTTGCAGCAGCCGGTGCGGGCGTGTTGGTGGGGGTGCTACCGCCACACGCGCTCAACACCATGCTGACCAACATCAGCATCGCGGTAAGTGAGCC
>JBBSEE010000186.1:0-5957 GCA_038239995.1 Chloroflexia bacterium
CGCTGGAGGCAATGGAGCGGGCGGGGCTGGATTGGAGCTTGCCGTTCGAGCTTAAGGATGGCTACCGCAACGGTCAGCAATATTGGGGACGCTGGGGATTGGTGTCCGACGGGGCGCAGCGCAAACCGATATACCATGCCCTGCAAGTCTACCAGCAGCTAGCCACTGCCCGCCAGCACGTGGACCAGCCCGACCCCGACCATGCCGGGGCGGTGGCCGCGCCGGACGGCTCCGGTCTGCCCACCATCATGGCTTGGTATCGCGCCGACGATGCCGGTACACTGCGCCTCAGCCTCGCGCCGCACTGGGGCAAGCAACGCTTCGACCTGTACTTGATTGATGCCGACCACGCCAACCCCGCCGCTGGTGGCGACGACGAGATGCGCTATGTTACCAGCCTGACCCCCGACGCGGGCGGTGGGTTTAGCTTCAAGCTAACCGGCGCGGCGGTGGTGATACTTATTCCGGCAAAATAAAAGCCTCATTTGCAAGAGGAGAGGCTTTTGGGGACGATTAACCCCTCAGCCCTCAGCCCTCGGCCCTCCCCACTTTGCCGTTGGCACTGACCGGAGCGGACGGGGCGGCGATGGGGGTGAGGGCGGTGCTGGGCAGGTCGAAGGTCGGCTCGGCGGCAGCATCATCCTTCATCACGCTCTGGCCGCGGAACAGGCCGCCCTCTTCGATGAGCAGCGAGGCGACGGTAATATCGCCCCACACTTTGCCGCTGGTGACTATCTCTAGGCGGTGAGTGGCACTGATGTTACCCTTGACCTGACCGGCGACCATCACGTTCTGGGCCACGATGCTCGCCATCACCCGCCCGCCCCGCCCCACGATGACGTTGCCCGCGGTCTGTATCTCCCCCTCGACCATGCCATCAATCCTAATCGTCCCCTCCGCCTTGAGGCTGCCATGAATGCTGGTGCTAGCCCCTACTAGGGTCTCCGCCTTCTCGTCATTGGGCATCGGCGGCGGGATGGGGGCGAGTGCGCCGGTGTTCTGGCGCATCAGGTTGCCGGTGTTGCCCTGCGCGGGCGGGTTGTTGTTGCTGCTGAAGATTGCCATACTCCTACCTCTCCTTGTCGTGACCCGCCAGTAGCGGGCGATGATAATCAAGACTACCCAACCAATCGCCGTGGCAATGTAGAACTCCATTTATCTCCCACCCGCCCCCGCTCTGCTCTGCGGCGACGGTCTAACGGTAACGCATGGGATTGACCGCGATGCCGTCACGGTATACACCATAGTGGATGTGCGGGCCGGTGGACATTCCGGTGTTGCCAGAGTAGGCGATGAGGTCGCCCCGTTGCACCTTGTCGCCCACCCCCACCAATAGCCGCGAGTTGTGTCCATAGAGGGTAACGAGGCCGTTCGCGTGGCGGATGCGAATCACCCGCCCGAAGCCGGTCTCGTAGCTGGCACTAATCACCATGCCGCTGGCGGTGGCCTTCACCGGGGTGCCGGTATCTACGGTGATGTCCACGCCAGGGTGGAAGCCGGTCTTGGTCGCGTCGAAGGGGGACACCCGCCAGCCGAACCCGCTGCTGAGTTCGCCGATGGCAGGCAGGCCGTGCGGTATCGCGTCGTAGGCCGCCTGTGCGTCCCTTGCCGCCTGTGCCTTCAGGGCGGCGACTGCTTCCGCCTGTAGGCTACTCTGGGTGCTGGCCTTTGCGTCGCTGGCCTGCTGCTGCGAGGTTTGGTCTACAATGGCCGCCTGTAGCTCCTCCAGCGCGGCATGGTCGTCGGCAATTCGTCGCTGGTAGGCGAAGATAGTCTCCCGATAGCTTGCCAGCGTCACCCGATAGCCGTTGTCATCCGCGTTGGTGGGGATGGGCGGCAGAGTGTAGCCCTGTGTTGTGGGGCTGGGCTGGGGCTGGGGCGCATCTAGTTGCCCACCTTCATGGCTGCCGCTGGCGGCAGGTTGCTGCCCACTGAGCAGGTCGCGCACCTGATTGCTGAATTGCTCAAGCTCGGCTAGCTGCTGCTCAAGCTCGGATAGCTGCGCTTGCAGGGCGGTTATCTTTTGCCGTTCGCTGGCTAGTTCGTCGCGGGTATGGTCGAGGGTCTGCTGCTGGGTGCCAACTACACCGTGCAGGCTTTGCTCCCGCTGCGCGTCTATCTGGCTGCCCTGCCGCTGCTGCTCAAGCTGGGCGGTTAGCTGGTTGGTACGGTTGACCAGCAGGCCGATTGCCATCGCCCCCGCCAGCGCGATGACCAGCAGCAAGCCCAGCGCGACGCGGCTAAGGTGCAGCCGCCGCGAATGCTCCCCATCGTCGGTCCACAGCAACAGGGTGATACCGCCGCTGGGCCGTTGGCCCTCGGCCAAGCTGCGGCGCAACTGCCTGCCCTTGTCTTTGTTCAAGGCAATCGCTCCGTCTCGGTTGTCAGTCTAGCGAACATCAGGGTCAATATAATACACCCCACTGCATATGTCAAGTGGGGTGAACGAAAGTACCAGATGGGGATGGGAGATTTGGGGTATAAATAGGGGTTAAGTTGCCGACCGGCCCTTTGTATTGGGTGTAGACGAGGCCGTTCGGCCCATTACCCACCGCGATGGTGGTAATCACCGTGTTGGTGGTGGGGTCTAGCACGGTTACGCTGTTGTCCTTGATGTTGGTGGTATACAGCTTGTTCGCGGCGGCGATGATGCCGTGCGTCTCCTGCCCGCTGATGATGCGATGCAGCACCGCGCCCTTGTTGGCGATGTCCTGCACTATTAGCTTGCCCTCGCCAGTGGAGGCCACGTACAGGGTCTGGTCGTCGGGGCTGACCAGCATCATCGCCGGTTGCTGGCCGCTCCGCCAGATGGCGATGCGGGTGTGGCTGGCGGTATCTAGCACCGCCACGCTGCCGCCGAGGAAGTTGCTCACGTAAGCTTTGCGGCTGTCGTTGCTGAAGCTGACCTCGAAGGGGTTAGCCCCCACATTAGCGACCGTGGTAATTACCGCAAGGCTGGCTACGTCAATCACCGACACATCGTTGCTCAGGGTGTTGGTGACATACACCTCCTTACCGTCGGGGCGGACGCGGATGCCATGCGGGGTGTTGCCCACCGTGATAGTCTTGAGCAATTTGTGGGTGGCCGCATCCACCACCGCCACCCGACTGCCAGTGCCGAGGCTGGTGAACAGCAGCTTACCGTCGGGGGTGAAGCTGAGGTCATCGCTGCGGTCGGCCACGTCCACCCGTGCGATTTCGCGATGGTCGGCGAGGGCGAACACTTGGATGTAGGTTTCGCCGTAGAGCGTGACCCAAAGCTCGGTGTTGGCGGGGTTGACCGCGACATGGTGGGGTTGCTGGCCGGTAGGGATGGTGGCGTAGGCGGTATCGCTGGCAACATCAATCACCGACACGCGGTCGGATAGTTGGTCGGCAACGTATACCCGCCCCGCCGGTGTCGCGCGGCAGATGGTGTCCGCTGTCGAAGCCTTGACGTTGCCGTTGCTGCACGGCCCGCCCGTGCTGCTCGTGCTATTGCTATCCCCCCCACACGCCGCAAGGGTGAGCAGCAGGGCAACAAGGCTAATCAGTCCAAACCATCTCTGCTTCATCTTCGTCCTCAAATCTGTGGTATTGCTCGGTTGGGCGGCTGGGGCAGAGGCAACATGGCCGCCCGTCACCAACTGGGGGCTACCCCCAGACCCCCTGATGCGCTTTGCCTTCTCTTTTATCCCATTCTACCTTCTACCTTCTACCTTCGCCTAGGGCGCGGGGGTGAACTGCGGCGAGGGGTAGGGGGTAAGGTCGAGGTCGCTGGCGGCCACATCGAGCGAGGCTTCGGTCACGGTGGTTTCCTTGCCGGGGCGTTGCACGGTGATGTCTATATCCCAGCCACCCTTCATCCGCATGAACACCGTGCCGCGATACTCGCCACTGCTGCCGCGAGTGGGGGTCATCGGGTCGGCGATATGGCCGTGCGAGGGCATGATACCCTGCACCGTGAGGGTGGCATCGTTGACCGGGTTGCCGTTCGCGTCGGTCAGCTTGATGGTCATGGTAACAACGCCGCTGCGGGGCGGGCTAGGGTCGGTGATAATCGCAGCGGTGAGGTATTCGCTGGGGTGGCCGCTGAGTTGGCCGTCGGCGGCGAGGTCGAGGCTGAAGGCGGCCTTCACATCGCTGGCTTGGTCTTTGATACGGGCGACCACCACCGCCTGCCACTTGCCCGCGAGGGTGAGGTAGGGCGCATCGGGGACGGCGTAGCTGCCCCCGCCGCTATCGTCGGCCAGTAGGATGTCGGTACCGTTACCCGCGCCCAGTTGGTCGAGCAGGGTGAGGCGCACCTCCACCTGTTGCACGTTGGCAGGGGGATGGCCGGTGGGGTCGGCTAGCTGGATGCGGAACTTATCTGCGTCGCTGCCGGTCTGGGTGGCGAGCAGCACGTTGACCCCACGCACCGTCTGGGTCAACACCAGCGGCGGTGACAGCGTCGCGGTGGGCTGATTGCTGGGGGTGAGCGTCGCAGCGGGGGTGGGGTTATTTGCTTGGGCGACCGCGGTGGGGTAGGCCGAGCTAGCAAGCGGCGCGGCGGGTTGGGCGGCACTGATAGGCGAACTGAGGGTCAGTATCGCGGCGAAGATAAGCACCGCCGCGGCGACAGTCACCTCCCCGCCCATCATCCAACGGAAGCCGCGACTGGTTTGGGCGAAAGCGGCGGGGTCATTCGTGCGGAGGGTGTTCAATCGCGGGCGGGTCACGAACATATTCAACGCCCCCATGCCGATGAGCAGGGCGAGTAGGGCGAACTTGACCAATAGGGCGCGGCCCCAGTCGGTGTTCAGTAGGGTATCTACGGTGGGGTCGTGGGCGAACATCGAGACTGAGCCACTGATTATCAGCAGCACCACGCAGGTGAGGGCAATCGGCGAGAAGCGTTCTACCGACTTGGCGAGGAAGATGCGCCGCGCGTCAGGGGTGAGCGTGTGGAGGCGGGGGAGCAGGATGATGAGGAAGTAGCCGAGGCCGCCCAACCAGAAGGCGGTGGACATTAGGTGCAGCCAGTCGGCGGCGGGGGCGAGGCGGGCCAACGTACCCGCACCTGCCGCGCTGCTGACCGCCGCCTCGTGCCCGCTCATCGCTTCGGCGAGGTAATAGAGACCGCCGAGGATGATCACCACTAGCCACGCCCGCAGGGGGCGGTCGAGGGCGAGGGCAATGAGCAGCACCGCGGGAATAGCCAGTGCCACCGCCAACTTTAGCTTCAGGTATAGGCCGAAGCCGCTGCCCAGCGTCGCGCTGATGGCCGTCCAGCTAGCCAACGCTTGCCCGATGCCTACCTCATTGATGCGGGCGACTTGGGCCAGCAACTCAAACACTTGGCCCAGCACCAGCAGCCCGCCGATGATGATACCGAAGATGATGAAGGCGTGGGTGAAGCGAGTGTCCACCGTAGTCGCTTCATCTTTGCCTAGCGCGGCGGCGGCGGGGCTGCTGACCAACCCAGCGAAGGCGGCCCCGCCAATCAGCAGCGCGGCAAGGGCAAAGTTGAACCAGCGCACCGCGATGTCCAGCGGGCTGGGCGTGGTCTCCTCCTCAGTGGTGTCGGTGGTCACGGTGGCGGTGCCGAGGTCAACGGTCGGTTCGGGGGTTGCGGATACTGTGCCGCCGCTCACCGGCGTAGCGGCGGGGGCAGTTGTCCGCTCGATGACGAAGGCGTAAGTACCTTTAGTCAGATGGCCGTCCTCGGCGGAGACTACCTTCCACAGCACCGTGTATACGCCCGGCTTGAGGTTGGGTTTCAGTTCGACGATGACGTGCTGTCCATTTTCGGTCAGCATCAGGGGGGTGGCGGCATCGGCGCGGTTGCGGGCGCGGTCCAGCACTTGGAAGCTGCTGAGGTCTTGCTCCACCGGCTGGTCGAACCAAATCTGTACCACCGACGGCGGCTGGCTGAGGTGACTGCCGGGGGTGGGGTCGTATCGTTGCGGCTTGGCATGGGCGAACGCCACGCTGCC
>JBBSEE010000187.1:0-5948 GCA_038239995.1 Chloroflexia bacterium
GCGCACTGAGGGGGAAGCCGAGCGTGGCATCCGCCTCATCAAACACCTTGCGGGCGGCGGGCGAGCTATCGTATAGCTGCTTGCCCATCCCCACATATTGCGAACCCTGCCCCGGAAACACGAATGCCCACTTGTCGCGCATTGACTGTAGCATATCGAGCATGATTTGTCCCCTTCGTCTTCCCTATCCCCACCTCCCCCAGCGGGGAAGGAGTCAATCTATTGCTGGTGATGACTACATATACATTCCGCCGTTGACGTTGATAACCTGCCCAGTGATGTAGGCGGCGCGGTCGGTGGCAAGGAAGGCAATCGCCGCGGCAATCTCCTCCGGCTTGCCGATGCGCCCCAGCGGGATTTGCTTGAGCATCTCTTCCTTTAGGTTGTCGGGGATGACCGCCACGATGTCGGTATCAATATAGCCGGGGGCGACCGCGTTGACCGTGATGCTGCGGCTGGCGTACTCGCGGGCCAACGATTTGGTGAGGCCAATCACCCCCGCTTTGGCCGCGGAATAGTTGGCCTGCCCCGCGTTGCCACTAAGGGCCACCACTGAGGAGAGATTGATGACCCGCCCCCAGCGATTCCGCATCATCCCCCGCAGGGCCAACTGAGAGAGGATGAACATACTGCGGAGGTTGGTGTTGAACACCGCATCCCAATCGTCGAGGCTCATCCGCATCATGATGTTGTCGCGCACGATGCCCGCGTTGTTCACCAATATGTCAATCTTGCCGAACTTGGCGTTGACTGCGCTGACCAGTTGTTCCGCCGCTTTGGGGTCGGCCACATCGGCGGCGAACGCCTGCGCCGCGCCGCCTGCGTCGTTAATCTGGCTGACCACTTCCTCGGCTGGCCCCGCGCTGGCGTTGTAGTTGACCGCCACCTGCGCCCCCAACTCGGCGAGGCGTAGGGCAGTGGCCCGGCCGATGCCCCGCGACCCGCCCGTAACCAGCGCAACTCGCCCCTCTAGCTCGGTGGGCATAGTTATAGCCTCCTTCATATAACAAGGGTGTTCGCTTCTTTGTTACATCTGAGCGGGTGAATGTTAACATACGCAGATGTGAATGTCAAAGTTGCGCGGGCACTGGTCTTGACAAGCCCGCCGCTTTCTTATACACTGTGGGCAGCTTAGTTATGCAAAGCTAGCAGACAGAGAAGGCGGGATAAGTTACGTGGCCCTAATCGGACAACTCAACGAGTTTCAACTAGTCAACATCATCGCCTTGCTGCAAGTCGAGCGCAAGACCGGCGAGCTTACCTTGCAGAGCGAGGAACAACGCACCGTCCGCATCTATATGAAGGATGGCAAGGTGGTTCACGCCGAGGGCAGCGGGGCGAGTGGGGCATCGGCTCCGGCAGACGGTTTCGAGATGGCAATGGAGCCATTCGTGTGGCCGGGCGGCAAGTTCCATTTCGAGGAGTACGATATTGCGATCCCGAGGCCGAACATCGCGCAGGGCAACGTTGCGCTTGTAACCGAGGGTCGCAATCGCGCCGCCGTCTTCCGCGAGGTCAGCCACAACGTGCCCAACACCAACCTCGTGCTGAAGCTGGTACATCAGCCCGCCAGTTCGATGCAGAGCATCAGCCTCGACTTCCACGAATGGCGTTTCCTCACCATGGTGGATGCCGAGCGCGACCTGAACGTGATTGCCACCATGTTGGCGGTGGACGAGCGCAAGATACGCGAAATCGCCAACAAAATGCTGAAGAACGGATTGGTGGAGAAGGTGGACATCAAGGCGCGGATGTACCGCTTGCACGTGTTCACCGCCGAAGATAGCCACCCCCGCGACCTCGCGATGATGGACGACCTCGGCCTCGAAGTGCTAGCCCACAACGACCGTAACCTGTTGGTCAACGCGCATCTGGACATCTTGACCGATGACGAACAGCGACATGAACTGATTCGGGTGCAAGGCGAACCGAATCTAGGCGACCGATTGATGCTCGCCCCGATGATGATGGCGCGGCTGGGGTTGAACAACGGCGACCCCGTGTACGTGCGCCTCCACGAAGTGCCAGTGCCTGCGTAACCGATATTGGCCGCAATCTTCCCATTCTGGAAGTGAGGATGAGGCGGCAGCAGCACTAACCTGATTTGATGAGGGGATTAGGCAAGCCTTGCCGGTCTACGCCACACTCCAATCGGCCCTGAACCGTCTGTTCGCCCGCCGTCGCTCTAGCGGCAACAGCGGCAACTCGTCGCCCCCCAACCTACCCCCCCGCCCGCCCGACTATGCGGCGGGGCAACGCTGGCTGCGGCTGGGGGTGAACGCTGCCCTTGCCGACCAACGCGACAAAGCCCGCTACTGCTTCACCCAAGCGGTGCGGGCCGATGAGAGCAACGCCCGCGCATGGCTCTACCTTGCCGGGGTGGCAGGCGACCCTGCCAACGCCCTCACCGCGGTGCAACGCACCCTCGCCCTCGCTCCCGCCGACCCCCAAGCCCGCCTCGGCTACGTATGGGCGCGATACGAACTCGGCCTCCTGCCCATCGCCCACGAACGTATCACCAACCCCTTGCCCGGTCGCCGCACCCCCCCGCTGGGCTTCCACCCCATCCCTGAACCGACCGAGCGACCGACCCAGCCCCAGCCCCCCGCCCCCGCCAGCGCCCGTGCGTGGGTGCAGCTAGGTATCAACGCCGCCCTGAAGGGCAACCGCAGCTACGCCCGCTACTGCTTCACCAAAGCGGCAGAGATGCCCCTCAACGAACGCAGGCTGGACGAGGTGCTGCTCAGACGACGCGCATGGCTGTACCTCGCCGGGGTCGCTGATGACCCCGCCATTGCCCTCGCCGCACTTGAACGAGTGCTGGCTGAGGAGCCAGAGAATACTGAGGCGCTTCGCGGGATTAGATGGGCGGCGAAGTGCCTCAATCTTAGCGGCTACCAATGGCGCAGCGGCTGGGTGATGTGATTTTGTATTTTGGATTTTAGATTTTGGATTTACGCAGTTAAGCAGGGCGTATGCGATTCGCCCCTACCAATTCCACAAAAAACAACACAACTATGCGATTTACCTTTGACTGCGGTTCGGGGATAATGAAAGTGGCGGATTAGTACCGCCCGCTAGCTTCGTCCCAGCCCAGTCATAGGGCAAATGGGCTATTGACACGATAGGAAGGTTGGTGTATTATCTGAATTAACATAACAACAAGCCATCAAAAGAAGTAGAAGTTAGACAAGGAGAACTGAAGATATGCCGAGGAACAGAATAGAACCAACTAGTGGGCGGCAACGGAGGGGAAGCTGGTCGTTGGCCTTGCCCCTACTGCTCCTATCCGCCCTGCTGATGAGTGCGTGCGACACCAGCGGAGGCACTGGCTCCCAACCCGGCCAATCTGCCGTCGCCCAACCCGCCCCTAACCAACCCTCAGCCAACAACCCTCAACCTGTCTATACTGCCGTCCGCCCCGGCGGGCAGCCCACCATCCCTCCCCTCCCCACCATCCCCCCCATCCCTGCCCTCCCCAACGGGGACGGCAAGACTTTGCTTGCCGACGACTTCACCCACACTAATATCGCCAGCTACTCTATCGTGGACATCAACCCTGACCCCGATATGCCTCCCTCTAGTTGGTCGGTCCACGATGGGGCTATCACCCAAGACGGTGATGCTTACGGCAACCCCGTCGCCCGCGATACCCTTGCCCTCACTGGCGATGCCAGTTGGACTGACTACCGCGTGGATGCGCTTGCCTATGCCGCTGCCAATCCCGTCGGCCTCGTCGCTCGCTACACTAAGGCGGGCTTCTATCGCCTGCGGGCCAACCGCAACAGCGTGTCTGGTGATGGCTGGCTGCTGCAACGCTACGATGCCGATAAGCAAGCCTACACCACCCTTGCCCAAGGCCCGGCCAGCAATGGCTACACCAAACTGAATTGGAACTTGCTCACCCTAACGGTCAAAGGGCAGCAAATCACCGCCAGCGTGAACGGGCAGCAGGTTGCCAGCGTGGTGGACAACACCTACACACAAGGCCGCGTGGGGTTCTACACCGAGGCGATTGGCGGTTCGCGCTTCACCAGCCTGCGCGTGCTGACCTCCAATTAGGCAGAAGAGGAGAACTAAGTGACACTATATCACAGCAAAATGACGCGACGAATGGTCGCGTTGACCGCGTTGTCGCTGCTACTGATGAGCCTATTGTTGGGCAACTTGGGCGCGGCTAGCGTGGCGGCCAGCGCAGTGCAGCCAACTAGCAACCAACCTGCCGCCCCGCTTACCCCCAGTTGGTCGGACCGGGTGGATATTTCGCGTGGCTCGATTGCCCTCGGCCCCGATGTGGCGATGAGTCATGGCGAGGTCGTGTCCAACTATTCGCTGGGCAGCGTCACGGTCAAGGAAGTGTTCCTCGGCACCAGCGAGGACAACGGCCATTCTTTCCCCAGCCGCGCCTTCGAGGGTTGCAATGGGGGCAGCACCACCGGGGCCACCACCCCCAAGATAGCCGAGGATGCCCAAAAGTACGTCTACATGGCGTGGCAGTCCTACTGCTTCGACAATACCCGCAGCCTATACTTCCGCGTGCGCGACCCCAACGGCACGTGGGGGTCGGTGCGCCGCTTGACCACCTTCAACACCAACGGGGTCTCCATTGACGTGGGCAGCGACGGCGTGGTACACATGATTTACGTTCACGTCTATCAGAGCGGCCAAGATGGGCAGATTGAGTACATCAAGTCCTTCGACCATGGTGGCACCTTCAGCCCGGCGATTACCCTCGACGGACGCGGCGGCTGGACCAACTCTACCACCATTGCGGTGGATAGCCAGAACCGCCCTCATGTCGCCTTCGAGAATGGCCCATCCGGTTATTACGCCATCTACGCGCGGGATTACATCAACGGTCAGTGGTCGCAGACTACCACCCTGTACAGCGGGCGCGGGTTCTGGCCGAACATGGCGGCGATGCCCAACGGCGGGGTCGGGGTCGTCTGGCAGGAGAACGATGGCTCCCTTGAGGTCTACTACAAGCGGTGGAGTCCGAGCGGCGGTTGGGACCCCATCCCCACCAACGTGTCCAACACCGGCGGTAACTCATTCAACCCCGCGATTACCTTCGACCTGCAGAGCAATGCCTACATCTGCTGGGCGGAGTCCGCTGACGGCCTCGATATGTATTGCACCAACGAGACCAGCCTAGGCATCTTCACCCCCAACTACTTCGTCGAATCCAGCCGCGCCACCAGTATGCAGATGGCGATGTGGAACAACAACCTAGAGGTGGTCTACCAGAGCGATACGGTGTATGGCGACTGGAATATCTATGGCCGCTGGCTACAACTGTCCCAAACCACGCCCACGCCCACTCGCACCCCCACGGTCACGCCCACCGCTACCCCTTCGCCCACTGCCACCCCCTGCGCCGATGGCTCGATGTTCAAGGATGTGTGCAGCGGGTATTGGGCCTACTACTACATTCAGTCGCTAGGGATGCGCCACATCGTCACTGGCGACCCCAACGGCTTCTACCACCCCGGCAACCTCGTCACTAGGGCCGAGTTCGCCCGCATCCTTGTCGCCGCCGAGGCATGGCCGCTGGTCAACTCGCCTACCCCCACCTTCAGCGATGTGCCCACCACCTACTGGGCCTACATCTATATCGAAACGGTCAACGCCCACCATGCGATGAATGGCTATCCGGACGGCACTTTCCTGCCCAACAACCCGGTGAAGCGCGACGAAACTGCCAAGATTATCGTGGTGGCTAACAACTTCCCGATTAGCACCCCGCCCGACCCGCAGCACACCTTCAGCGATGTGCCGCGCACCTATTGGGCCTTCGCCTTCATCGAAACTGTCGCTGCCCGCAACATCGTGGTCGGCTACGGCGATGGCGCTTATCACCCCACCGACCACATCAAGCGCGACCAGATGGCGAAGTTCGTCTACCTCAGCCTGCCCGCGATTACCAGCTACGTGCCCACCTCGGCCCA